>DASWRS010000196.1:0-33517 GCA_036403075.1 Kofleriaceae bacterium | reverse complement strand
GCGGCGATCGGGCTCTGCGCCGAGGCCAGCTGCACCGACGCCGACGACTGCTTCTGCGTCTCGTACACCGCCGCACCGCCGATGACGGCCACCCCGCTGACCAGCGCGACGACGGCGATCTTGGCGGTGAGCACCTTGCCGGCGATCGCGACCGCGGTGGTGGCCACCTTGCCGGCCCCCACCGCGGCCACCTGGCCCGCCGCCGTTCCCGCCTGCCCGACCGCGATCCCCACCTTGCCGGCCGAGGCTCCGGCCTTGGCGGCGGTCCCGACCTGGCTCGTCGGTGTGCCGGCCCGCCCGGCCGCCGAGGCCACCTGGCCCGCCGCGGCCCCGGCCCCCTTGCCCGCCGCTCCGCCCGCCTTCGCGAGAGCGCCGGCCTTGCCCGCGGCCGACGACAGCAGGCCCTGCAGCGCCGGCGCGATCCCCTTCGTCACGATCTCGGCGACGATGACGCCCAGCACCAGCTCCAGCGCCTTCGATCGCCAGGCGCCGAGCAGACGCTGCGCGCCATCGACCGTCGTGTGCACGCTCAACGCGCAGCCGCGGCGGTCCTCGTGCAGCGGGATCGCGATGGTCAGGTCATCGTCCTCGCTCACGCGGCGCAGCCGGTCGACCAGCTCGTCCTCGGACGCGCTGGGATCGGCGTCCAGCTCCAGCGTCAGCTCGGTCGCCGGCGGTCCGTTCGCCGGCACCGGGCGCGCCGCGGTGCCGAACGGGTAGCTCGCCAGCACCGGCCGCTCGGCCTCGACGTGGTTGTCCGACACGAACCGCTCGGTGTCGTAGGCATAGAGCTGGATCCCGTACGCGTCGCCGGGGTGGGTCTCGCCGTGCTCGGAGACATTGAGCAGCACATCGCGCGTGTGGCGCAGCGCGCGCTCCAGCGACCACGCCTCGCGCAGCAGCTTGTCGTACAGCGCGCGCGTCATCACCCCCGAGCCGCACACGCTCAGCGGATAGCGCGACGCGACCACGCTCGCGATCCCCTTCTTGTGCAGCTCCTGGGCGACGCTGCCCATCAGCATCGGGTTGTCGAGCCCATCGCCGCTGCCGCACACGCTCAGCACCACCAGCCGGATCGCGCCATCGTGGCGACGCAGCATCCGCGCCAGCCGCGTCGCCGTGATCTCCGACGGGCTATCGCTCGGCCCCCAGCTCAGCCGCGACGGCTCGCCCTCGGCCCCCGCCAGCCCATGACACAGGAGGTGCAGCACCGACGGCGGCCCGGCATCGAGCGCTGCCTGCAGGCTCACGTGGTCGACATCGGCCAGCTCGCGGAACGTCACCCCGCCGGCCTCGGCCGCCGCCTGGATCGCCGCCGCGTGGTCCTCGTGCGGCACCGCGCCACCGGCGGCCGACCACGCGAACAGCACGCCCGGCTGCGGCGGCGCTGCCGCGCTCGGCCGCGGCTCGAGCCCGGGCATCGCATAGCGAACCTGCACGCTCGCGTAGTCCGACAGGAACGTCCCCGTCGCCCCGACCTGGATCACCTCCCACGGCAAGATGTACAGCTCCGGCGGCACGGCGCTCAGCGTCAGCATGTACTCCTCGCCGCGCTTCTCCGCGTCCTCGAGCTGCCGCGCGTCCGGGTTCCAGCCGAGCCGCTCGCAGAATGCCGCCAGGTCACGCGCCAGCCGCTCCCGCGGCCCCTCGCTCGCCGGATCGCGCCACAGCGCCTCCAGGTCCGCCCGCTGCCGCGCGCTCCACTCGAACACCGCCGGCCCACGCGGCATCGCCCCGGCCATGCGCAGGTACGGATGCGCGCGCCAGCGGAACCCGTCGCCACCCTCCGGAACGTCCTGACTCAACAGATGCAGCTTGTCGAACATGTCGCGACCCCCCCTGCAGGCGTTGCGCGCCACGGCGGCGGTACAGCCCGGACCAGTATAAGCCAAGCCGCGGCCGCCGCGCGGACAACCGCCTTGCGGCGGCAACACACGCGACGGCGCGGCATCGGCGGCGGCTCGCACCGACGCCGCCGGTCGCCTCTGCCTAGTTCGTCGGCCCCGGGTCGCCGTTCCCCTTAACAGGAAAGAGGTCGGGCGGCTGCGGATTCCCTGCGCCTTTCACGTGCGCCAACGTGGCGTTACTCAGGACGGCGGGTTTCACGTTGACCGCCGACGAGTGGGGCGCGGCACGATTCAACAACAATGTTCTCTTCTTCATATCCCTTCACCCTCTGGTCTGTTTGCTGCGTGAGCACATTCACGCCTACTCGAAAGTAGGAGATCTGAGCTTGAGGATCAAGCCATGGACTCGTTCTTTGCAAAGGCAGCCGATGAATTATTCAGTACTGGATCGGCATCAACGGAACATCAACTACCTACACTGGCGATCGCAAGCGCTCGACAGGCTGGACGCGAGAGAGGAAACGGTACCGGGACGATATCGGATCTGTACTACAACTGTTCCTGTCGAGCTGAGTGCAGGCCTGTCGCGAGGCGTCGTCGACTCTGATGATACTTCCAGCTACCACCGGCTGCTTGGAACTTCTTCCTTGTTCATCGTCTTGAATCGAGCGCACAACAATCCGCGCGTTGATGACGATGGTGAACCGTTTCAACCCCCCAGCAAAGATGTGGAGCGTTGTCACAGCAAGCGGCACCAGAAGGCTGCGGCGACCGAAGGGTACGCGTCCCGCGCGCAGCCGTCTCGGATCAGACGATTACACGACTTGGCGGCATCGCCTCCAACGCGAGCCTCGGATCACTTGGCGGCCGGGCCATTCGTGGGACCTGGCTCAGTGGTATGGGTGCCGGGGAAGTCCGGGAGGACGTCGGGAAGCTTGGACTTGCCGTCGGGTGCCGAAGATCGCTCGGGCCGTGCTACTGGGGCATGAGTGTCGTTGTTCTGGGTGCTCGACATGGGTATCTCCTTCTCAACGTGGTTGTCTGACCGATTGCGACATCATGGTCGCGATCCTGCGGTATGTGCATCTGTCGCCGGACGTAATGGACGAGACGAGTCTTGCTGCGGCAGCCGAGCGAGAAAGCGTGAGACGGCGTCGCGGTCATGTGCCCCGACCGCGCGGAGCCCGCTGAAGATGGTGTGGGCGCGCTCGGCAAGGGACCGGACACGTCCCGATTCCTTCCCCAGCTCGTGAAACGCACGCGCCAGCGTCCACATCGCCACAGCCTGGTTGACCCGATCGGCCGCGTCGCCATGGAACATGCCGAGCGCGCGCTCGAGTACCGGGACCGCAGCAACGAACGCTCTGCGGCCGGCCAGGATCTCGCCGCGCACGGTGAGCATCCATGCCTGAGTCGCACGTTCGTGCCCCGAACCGCGCTGACAGATGCGCTCGCCCTCGACCAGGTGGGTCATTGCGTCGTCGTAGCGTTCGAGATAGACCAGCGCCTCGGCAACGCTCACCTCGGTCAGACCTACATTGTAGTGGTTCCCACCTAGGTGACGTCGGCGAAGCTCGAGCGCACGCTGGAACAGGGTGAGCGCTTCGGTGAAGTTCCGGCGCATGAGCTCGACGTTGCCAAGCTCGATGTTCGCCTCTGCAATACTGACGTGTTCGGGCGACAGCGTGCGCTCGTAGATCTCCAGGCTCGCACGCGCATGCTCGGCGGCACGATCGAGTTCTCCGTCGTCGAAGTCCAGCTCCGACAGAAGGGTGTGAATCCTGGCAGCGTCGGGATGGGCATCGCGATAGCGCGGAATCATGCTTCCGAGCGCGGCCTGGAGCACCGACCTGGCCTCGCCAGTACGCCCGTACTTTCCCAGGACTCTTCCATAGTTGATCTGGAGCAGGATCACCTTGGGGTGGCGTGCGCCGAGAGCCTCGGTGGCGATCGCCAGCGCTCGCTCGTGCAACTGCATTGCCTCGTCGCGCGCATCCAGTCGGTCCAGCGAGTTGGCAAGTGCAACGTAGTAGCGGCTCAGCTCTAGCGGCCGTATCCGTGCGCCCGAGATCACCGAGATCGCGCGGCGTTCTTCGTCCACGGCACGGATGTACTCACTTTCTCGAATGTAGATCTGGCCCAGTAGATAATGCAGCTCGGCTACCTCCTTGGCCCCGTCGCCGATGTCGTGGTCCGTTGGAGCGTTCCGGCGCGACCACGCGAAGGCCTGCGTCCACCACTCGTGCGCCTGTGCCATGCTCGAATCCATCCGGACCGCCAGCGTCACCAGCTTGATCCAGATCTCGCTGGTCAACTGGTCGTGGCGCTCGGCCTCGGCGATGGTGAGCGCGTCGAAGTACCGCCGCTGCGCCTCGGTGCGCGTCTCGAGGGTGCCCCGTACATCCAGCGCGCGCGCCACCTGCACCAGCGCCTCGGCATGGACGGCGGGGTAGGCCAGCCGCTCGGTCGTCGTGCTGACCTGGCGGGCGATCGCCAGCGACTCGTCGTAGCGGCCGAGGAGCTCGAGCGTGCGCGCCTGGGCGAGCTGGTCGCGAGCGGCCGCGACAGCGGCGGCGAGGGCCGGCGGCGGCGGGGCGACGCCGAACAGCAGATTCTCGGCGCGGCTGCAGGCGTCGAGCTCGGGCAGTGCCCCGGCGGCCTCGACGGCATGCTCGACGGCATCGCCGGCGCCCGAGCCGAGCTCGGCGACCAGCGCGGCGAGCTGGCGCCGGCCGCGATCGAGGCACAGCATGCGCTGGTCGAGCTGCTGCGCCGACTGGGTGTGGGCGACGTGGGTGGCCTGGCAGGCGGCGGTGGCGCCGTCGCGCCAGCGCTGGGCATAGCCGTCGACGCGGTCCTTCACGCCGCGCCAGGCCGACTCGGCGAACGGCTGGCCACCGCGCAGGAAGGCGACGCGCATCAGGACCTGGCGGTCGATCGACCACGCGGTGTCGATGCCGGCGCCGGCCGTAGCGCACGGGTCGACCGACTGCGAGCTCAGCGCCAGCACGGCGGCGGCTGCGACCGCCGCGAGGCCGACCGCCGCGGCGATCCAGCCGCGCCGCCGCGACCTGGGCGACAGCGCGGCGAGCAGCTCGGCCATGCTGGGGAACCGCTGCGACGGGTCGACCGACAGGCCGCGGTGCAGCGCCTTGCGCACGGAGGCCGGCACCGGCACGCCCGCGGCGAACGCGACCTCGTCGTTCTGCATCGAGTCGCGGAGCTCGCGCAGGCTGCGGCCGGAGAACGGGAACGTGTCGTAGAGCGCGTGGTACAGCGCGACGCAGAAGCTGAACTGGTCGCTGCGCAGGTCGGCGACCGCGCCGCGCATCTGCTCGGGTGCCATGAAGCTCGGCGTCCCCATCACCGCGCCGGTCTCGGTGAGCCGGAGCGCCGCCTTGAGCTTCGGCGCGCTCGAAGCGGCATCGCCCTGGCTGGCGCCGGGTGTCGCCGGCGGCGCCCCGGCCGGCGGCGCGGGCTCATGATCGATCGTCTCGCCGCCGGTCGTGAACGGCACCAGGCTCGCGCCGGCGCCGGCGGCCACGGCGTGGCCCAGGACGACGGTCGGGCCCCGAGCGAGGTCCAGGTCGCCCGCGTTCGGCGCGTTTCCCGCGTTCCGCGCGTTTCCCGCGTTCGCCGCATTTCCCGCGTTCGGCGCGTTCGCGGCGTCTCCGGCGTTCGCTTCGGGCTCCGCGCCGAGATCGCCCGCGCCAGGCTCATCAGCATCGGCGTCGTCGACCAGCGCGCGCGCCAGGCCGAAGTCGACCACGCGGACGCGGCCGTCGTCGCCGACCAGGACGTTGTCGGGCTTGAAGTCGCGGTGGGCCACGCCGGCGGCGTGGGCGGCCTCGAGGCCGTGGCCGGCGTCGATGAACTGGCGCAGGATCTCGCGGCGGCGCACCGCGCGCGGCAGCCGGGCGGCATCGCTCAGCCAGCGGGTCAGCGTCTTGCCACGGATGAGCTCCATGGCGATGAACAGCCGGCCGTTGTAGGTGCCGGCCTCGTAGATCTGGACGACGTTGGGGTGGGAGACCTGGGCCAGGGTCTGGGCCTCGCGCAGCAGCCGCTCGTCGGCCTTGGCGGTCAGGGCCGAGCCGCTGCGAACCAGCTTGAGCGCCACCTTGCGGTCAAGTTGCTCGTCGTAGGCGGCGTAGATCTCGCCCATGGCGCCGGCGCCGAGCGGCTCGAGCAGGATGAACCGGCCGATCCGGATCGGGTCGGGCTTGCGAAACAGCGCGGCGCGGACGGCGGCCTTGCGCAGGTTGGACGCGACCGGCGCCTCGGGCCACGGCGGGAACACCGCCTCGCTGGCGACCGGCTCGTCCCCGCAGGCCGGCTCGTCCCCGGCGGACGCTGGCGCAGCCGGCCCCGCTGGATCGCCGCCGGCCTGGGCCTCGGCGCCCGCGGGGGGCGCTGCCGGGAGATCTCTGTGGTCGGGGTCCATGTCGCTCGGGGTCGCTCGGGCTGGTCTCGCGCGCCGCTCGTGCGCCGGGTCGGCACCTCTCAGGCACCTTCTGTCCCGTGAAGTAGGGGTTCGGGGAAAACGGATCGCTGCAATCGTGCGTGGGCAAGTGTGGGGCAAAGCCCCAGATCTGCCCGCGCCCACGCGCCCAGCCGAGCCGGAATGAGTACCGGCACACGCCACCACCGCCGAGCCTAGATCGCGCCGAGGCGCGGGCCCCAGGCCCGGGGGTGCCGCATATCGCAGCCTCCCTGTGGGCGCGCTTACGCGGATACCGCGAGTGCGCGCAAAATAGACAACAGGCGCGGCGAACGATTGTCAGGTTACGCGATCAAGAGAACGAAACCCGAACAGAGGAGCTCGCTCGCCGCGCCCAAGCAGCGGGAGGAGCTCCGCTACCCAGATCGGATATCTGCGATCGCGGATGATCTGTCAAGCAGAAGCCCACCGTCGATGCGCGGCAAGATCGTGCGACCGATCAGACCGGCGCGAACGCGGCCACCGGCATGTCGAGCGCCGTGCGATCCTCGCGCGCGATCAGCTGAGCCTTGGCGGCAACTGCTGGCAGGACGTTGTGGGCGAAGTACAGCGCGGCGAACCGCTTGCCGTCGTAGAAGGTCCTATCCGGGTGGTCGGCGGGGAGCGCGGCCGCCGCGGCGTCGGCGATCACCGCGGCCTCGAGCAGCAGCCAGCCGATCGTGGTCTCGGCCATCATCTCGAGGAAGCGGTTGGCCACGGCCGGCACCATCTCCATCTTGCCGCCGCCGAACCACTGCATGAACTTGCCGCCGGTGCCGGTCAGCGCCTCCATCGCCTGCCCGAGCACGGCGATCGCGTCCTTGAACGTCGGGTGCTGCTTGTGGGCGGCGATGAACGCACCGACGTCCTTGCCGAAGGCCTGGACGTTGGCGCCGCCGCGCTGCATCAGCTTGCGGCCGACCAGGTCCATCGCCTGGATGTGGTTGGTGCCCTCGTAGATCGAGAAGATCTTGGAGTCGCGGCAGTACTGCTCGACCGGCCAGTCCTTGAGGTAGCCGGCGCCGCCGTAGACCTGGATCGCGGTGGCGCAGATCTGGAACGCCTGGTCGCTGCCGTAGGCCTTGATCAGCGGAACCAGCAGATCGACCTGGCCGATGTGGTACTCGGCGACGGCCTTGTCGCCGCCGGTCTTCTCGATCGCTTGGGCGTGGTCGATGTGCATCGTCAGCTTGACGGCGAGCGCGCGCAGGCCCTCGACCCGCGCCTTCATGTCGAGCAGCATGCGCCGGACATCGGGGTGCTCGATGATCGGCACGCGCGGCGCGGTCGCGTCCTTCCACTGCTTGATCGAGCTGCCCTGCTTGCGCTCGCGCGCGTAGTCGAGGGCGTTGAGGTACGCCGAGGACGCGAGCGCCAGGCTCTGGATGCCCACGCCGATCCGGGCGTAGTTCATCAGGTGGAACATCTGCGACATGCCCTTCTGCTCGGTGGTGCCGACCAGCTCGCCGATGCAGCCGCCGCCGTCGCCGAAGTTCAGGACCGCGGTGGTCGACGCGCGGATGCCCATCTTGTGCTCGATGCCGCCGACCGTGACGTCGTTGGACGAGCCGTCGGGCCGGCGCTTGGGGACGATGAACAGCGACAGGCCCTTGGTGCCCGGCGGCGCGTCCGGGGTGCGCGCCAGCACCATGTGGACGATGTTGTCGGTCATGTCGTGGTCGCCGCCCGAGATGAAGATCTTGGTGCCGCGGATGTCGTACGTGCCGTCGCTGCGCCGGGTCGCGGTGGAGCTCGCCGAGCCGACGTCGCTGCCGGCGTGGGGCTCGGTCAGGCACATGGTGCCGGCCCACGTGCCGTTGAACATGTTGGGCACGTAGGTCGCCCGCTGCTCCGGCGTGCCGAACGCCAGGATCACGTCGGCCGCGCCCTGGGTCAGCGCCGGGTACATGTTGAACGAGGTGTTCGAGCCGCACATGAACTCCTCGACCATCATCGCGAGCGTGAACGGCCCGGCCTGGCCGCCGTGGCTCTCGTCGACGGCGAGCGTGCGCCAGCCGGCCTCGTACAGCGCCTTCCACGCCTCCTTGAAGCCCGCCGGGACGTGGACCTGGCCGTCCTCGAGCCGGCAGCCCTCGTCGTCACCGGAGCGGTTGTACGGACCGAGGTACTTCTGCGCCCAGCCGTAGGCCTCCTCGAGGACGGCGAGGACTTCGTCCTTGCCCCAGTTGGCGTACGGCGCCTGGCCGAGCAGCCGGTCGAGCTTGAACTGCTCGAACAGCAGAAACGAGAGGTCGCGCAGGTTGGACTTGTACTGATTCGGGTGCGGCATCGCTGACCTCGCGGTGAATGAACCGTCATTCATTTTATGACGCCGGTAACACGACGCGTCAAGGACCGGTTTGGCCCGCGGGTCAGTTGCGCAGCCGGGCTTCGAGCTGGCGCAGGTCGTCCCAGCCGATATCGGAGACCAGCGCCATGCCGATGCCGCCGCTGGCCCAGTGAATCACGTGGAAGCCGCGCGACGTGGTCTCCGCGCGCGGCCGCGGCGCGGCGTCGGGGAAGGCCAGGAGCGAGATCGTGTGCAGCCGGCGCTGGTAGACGAACGCGGCCGCCTTGTGGCCGGCGAACACGGCGAGCGCGCCGCCGCGCAATAGGAACTCGTCGTCGCCGACGAAGCTGACCGGCGGGACGAAGTCGAGCCGGCCGGTGAACCACGGCTTGACGTTGTGGAGGTCGGAGCTCACGACATCGAGCGGGTGCTGCGCGCCGACGATCCGCAGGTGATCGCCGACCGCCTCGTCGACTACGGCGGTCGCGGCGCCATCACCGGCCGGGGCGCGGACGACGAGCATGGCGACCGCGGCGGCCGCCGCGGCACCGAGCGCGAACGCCGGGATCCACGCGCGCCACGGCCGGCGCCCGGCGAGGTGGCGGCGCGCGAGCTGATCGTGCAGCCGCTGCGGCGCCGGCCTGCGGACGTGGTCGGCGAGCGCCGTGGTGATCAGGCGGTCGGCCTCGGCGACGCCGGGCGTGGGCTCGATCTCGGTCCTGGGCTCGGACCTGGGCTCGGTCCTCGGCTCGTTCCTGACTTCGGTCATCGGGTCCCCCGCAGGGCTTCGCGCAGCCGCGCCCGCGCACGGAACAGCCGCGACTTCACGGTGCCCGGCGCGCACCGGGCGATCTCGGCGATCTCGGCCTCGGCGAAGCCCTGGGCATCGAGCAGCACGATCAAGCGTAGCTCGATCGGCAGCGCGCCGACCGCGCGCTCGAGGTCCGCGGCGGCCAGGTAGCGCAGCTGGTCGAGCGCCGCGGTGTCCCAGATCTCGTTGGCCGGCCGCTCGCCGACGCCGTCATCGGCGATCTCGAGGACGATCTTCTTGCGCCGCGCCTGGTCGATGAAGCAGTTGCGCAGGATCCGGAACAGCCAGGCGCGCACGTTGGACCCCGGGGTCAGCCGGGCGACACCGCCGAGCGCGCGCGCGTAGGTCTCCTGCACGATATCCTCGGCGTCGCTCGAGCTCGCGCACAGGTGGCGCGCCAGGCCGTAGAGCTCGTCGACGTGGGCCAGCGCCTGCTCGGCGAGCGAGCCGGCCGGGTCCGTGCGCTCGCCGCGATCGGCGACGACGGCGAGCGGCCGCGGCTTGCGAGACAGCATGACGTCATGCATAGACGAGCCAGCGCCGGTTTGGTTCCCGGATCACGGGGTTTCGGCGGGGGCACAGGCGCCCCACCCGATCAGGTGTGCGCGCTCGTCGGCCGGCAGCGGCGTGTCGTCGGGCGGCATCTCGCAGCCGGCGATCCGGAGCGCCAGGTTGCCGCGCTCGTCGCGCAGCACGGCCGGGTCGACCAGCGGATGCTCCGCCTTGCCGCCCTCCGCGTGGCAGCCCACGCACCTGCGGCGGACCAGCGCCAGCGCCGTGGCGTCGGTCACGCTCGGATCGCACACCGGCCTGGACACCTGGCAGCTCGCCACCGGCTCGCTCTCCCGCGGGGCCACCGCCGCCGGGGCCGCCGCACGGCACGCCCCGAGCACCCCGAGGACCCCGACCACACCGACGAAGCCAACGACCGCGCGGCTAGCCCACGAGCGCACGCTCGACCCACGTCGGCTGCGCGCCGGCGAGCGCGATGCCGCGGTAGCCCAGGCCATGATCGATCGCATCGGCGTCCCACGGTACCGGCTTTTTCTCCGGCTGTGATAGCGGCGCCGGCAGCGGGAACACCAGCGAGCGGCTCGAGATGTGGAGCGTCGAGCCGGTGCGGTGGAGGTGCGCCTGATGGATGTGGCCGTAGAACACCGTGGTGTTCGGGTGGCGGTCGAGGATCGCCAACGCCTTGTCGCCGTCCTGGGTGAACCAGTCCCACGGCTGGGCGAGCGAGAACAGCGGCCGGTGGGTGAACACCAGCAGCGGCCGGTCCGCCGGGACCTTGGCGACCTCGCGCTCGAGCCACGCGAGCTGATCGTCGCCCAGGCCGCCCTTGGGATCGGACACGTTGTCGAGCGCGATCAGCGACACGCCGTGGAGCTCACGCGCCTGGTGGGTCGCGCCGAACGCGGCCTGGAATGCCGCGCCGTGATCGGCGGCCGCGTCGTGCTCGCCCGGGATCACGAGCAGCTCGGTGCCGAGCTTGCCGAGCAGCACCTTGGCGGCCTCGAGCCGCGCCTTGCGCTCGCCGGGGTCGGTGGTCATGTGGGTCACGTCGCCGGTGTGGACGACGAGCTCGGGCCGGGTCGGCCACCGCGTGATCTCGGCGACCGCGCGCTCGAACGCCGCCGCCGGGTCGGGGTTGGCAGGGCCCTTGTACCCCCAGTGGGTATCGGTCAGCTGGAACATCAGGAACCCGCCCCGGGTCGCCGCGCCGGCTCCGGCGCCCGTGCCGCTGCTCGGGGTCGTGGTGCGCTGCGATCCGGCGCAGGCGGCGGCCGCACCGACCCACAGGGCACCACCGGTCAGGCGAAGCAGATCTCGACGACTGGTCTCGCTCATCATTTCCTCCTGGCCGGGAGACGAGCCAGGCGGCGATCGGTTCCGGCGATCGCGCGTCACGCGCCCGGCGACCGGCCGTGCAGCACGCGGTACGCGCGCGGGCCGATGCCGAGCTCGCGCTCGAACGCACGCTTCATCCGGGTCGGGTTGCCGAACCCGCAGCGCGCGGCGAGGGTCTTGGCCGGCACGTCGCCGGCCGCGAGCAGGCTGCGGGCGTGCTCGACCCGCAGCTTGTCGATCAGCCGGGCGGGCGTGGTCGACAGCTGCTCGAGGCAGCGGCGGTGCAGCGTGCGCACCGACAGCCCGGCGCGGCGCGCGAGCGCCTCGATGTCGGCGGTGGCGAGGTTGGCGCGGGTCCAGGCGATCGCCGGCCCGAGCGCGTCGCCGCCGGTGGTCTGGGCGACCAGCGCGGCGGAGAACTGCGACTGGAAGCCCGGGCGGCGCATGTAGAGCACGAGCCGCGCGGCGATGTCGTCGGCGATCGCCGGGCCGGCGTCGTCCTCGACGATCGCGAGCGCCATGTCGATGCCGGTGGTGACGCCCGCCGAGGTCCAGATCGCGCCGTCGCGGACGAAGATCGCGTTGCCATCGACCGTGACCGCCGGGAACCGCCGCGCGAGCTCGTCGCACGCCGACCAGTGCGTCGCCGCGCGCTTGCCGTCGAGCAGGCCGGCCGCGGCGAGCACGAACGCGCCGGAGCACACCGAGGTCACGCGGCGGACCACGCGCGCCGCGCGGCCGAGCCAGCGAAGCAGCGCCGGATCGGTGGCCGCGTCGCGGATCGGCGGGGCGTCGCCGCCGGCGACGACCACGGTGTCGCCGCGGTGCGGCCGGATCCGGCGCAGGTCCACCGTGCGCACGCCCAGGCCGCACGACGTGGTGCGCTCGCCGCCGCCGACCGACGCGATCACGACGCGGTACACCGGCCGCCCGGCGCTGCGCGACGCCGCGGCGAACACCTCGGCCGGTCCGGTGAGGTCGAGCGTCTGCATGCCTTCGAACCCGATGATCACGACGCGCGGCGGAGCGGGCATTGGCAGGAAATAGCAGATCTTTGACATGGCTGCCACGGCCCCGAGGAGCCACCATCGCACCATGACCATCCAGATCGGCATGCTGCTGTACCCGAGGCTGACCCAGCTCGACCTGACCGGACCGTTCGAGGTCCTGCACCGCATCCCCGACACCGAGGTCCACCTGGTGTGGAAGGACACCCGGCCGGTACACGCGGACTCCGGGCTCGGGCTGGTCCCGACGACGACGTTCGCGGACTGCCCGGCGCTCGACGTGGTGTTCGTGCCCGGCGGCCACGGCCAGGTCGCGCTCATGACCGACGAGGTCGTGCTCGAATTTCTGCGCCGCCAGGGCCGCACCGCGCGCTACGTGACCTCGGTGTGCACCGGGGCGCTGGTGCTCGGCGCCGCGGGGCTGCTCACCGGCTACGCCGCCGCGACCCACTGGGCGTTCGTCGAGTTGCTGCCGGCGTTCGGTGCCCACCACGTGCCCGGCCGGGTCGTGGTCGATCGCAACCGGATCACCGGCGGCGGCGTGACCGCCGGGATCGACTTCGCGCTGCGCCTCGCGGCCGAGCTCGCCGGCGACGACGTGGCCAAGGCGATCCAGCTCGGGCTCGAGTACGACCCGGCGCCGCCGTTCGCGAGCGGGCACCCCGATGTCGCCGATCCGGAGCTGGTCGCCCAGCTCCGCGCCCGGTTTGCACCGCTGACCCGTCTGCCCGTTGCGTGACCCCGCGGTGGTGATAGGTTCGCGGCGTGCTGAAAGACAAGGTCATCGTCATCACCGGAGCGAGCCGCGGCATCGGCGAGGCCATCGCGCGGGCCTGCATCGACGCCGGCGCGAAGGTCGTGCTCGCGTCGCGCAAGCAACCCGATCTCGATCACGTCGCGAGCACGCTGCCCGGCGATCGCGTGCTCGCCGTGGCGTGCCACACCGGCAAGCCCGACGACGTCGACGCGATGTTCGCGCGGGCGGTCGACAAGTTCGGCCGGGTCGACGGCCTGGTCAACAACGCGGCGACCAACCCGTACTTCGGCCCGCTGATCGACACGCCCGACGCGGCGATCGACAAGACCTTCGAGGTCAACGTCAAGGGCTACCTGTACTGCGCGCGCGGCCTGGTCAAGCACGCCCGGACCCGCGGCGGCGGCGCGGCGATCGTCAACATCGCGAGCATCGCGGGGCTCCGCGCCGCGGTGATGCAGGGGATCTACGGCGCCACCAAGGCCGCGGTGATCAGCATGACCCAGACCCTGGCGAGCGAGCTCGGCAGCAGCAAGATCCGGGTCAACGCGATCGCGCCGGGGCTGGTCGAGACCCGGTTCGCGCAGACGCTGGTCAACAACCCCGCGATCCTCGAGCGCGTCGTCAGCCGCACACCGCTGGGCCGCCACGCCCAGCCGCCCGAGCTCGCCGGCGCCGCGGTGTATCTGCTGTCGGACGCCGCGTCGTTCACCACCGGGACGACGCTGGTGGTCGACGGCGGCGTGACCTCGGCCTGAGCCGCCGCGGTCAGCGCCGGGCGAGGCCGGCCGCCAGGGCCTGGACCAGCGTCGGATCGGCCGCGATCGCCTGGGCCCAGGCGGTGGCGACCTCGAGGTAGCCGGCGTCGTCGAGCTCGAACTGGGCGAGCGCCTCGCGCGGTGACAGCGCCGCGAGGTCGCGGATCAGCGCCACGTAGTCGCTGACGCTCGACAGTCGGCCGTCGGGGACCGCGACCCGATCGACGAACCGGGGCGGCGGCGCGGCCTCGCCGCCGAGCGAGACCCCGCCGCGGGCGCGGAGCTCCTTGTGGAACGCGTCGGCGGTCATGCGCTCGCCGAGCCGCGCCACCGGATCGCGCGCGAAGTACGCCTGCTCGCGGATCGCCAGCGCGAGCGCGCGCGCCACCATCGCCTCGCGATCGACGAGCCCGGCGGTGTCGGCGAGCACCGCGGCGGCGGCGGCCGACGCGCGCGGAGTGACCTCGACGCAGTTCTCGGCCGCGGACCGAAACCGCGCGGCGGTCAGCGCGGCGCGCCGCACGCGCCAGCTCGGATCGCCGAGCCGCGCGGCCGCGGCGGCGAAGTCGCCGGACTCGAGCCGGGCGAACACCGGATCGCGCGGCTTGCCCGGCGGCGGCACGGCCTGCGGCGCGGCCGGGGTCCGAGACCGGACGCGCGCGACGATCGCGGCGAACCCGGCGGCGTTGTCGGGCAACGGGTTCTGGGCGACGGCGCGCTCGGCGAGCTCGAGCGCTTGGTCGAACCGGCCCTGCCCCAGGTACGCGGTCGCCAGGTGCGCCCACGCGTTGGTCTTCCACGTCAGGTCATCGCCGGCGATCCGCAGCAGGTGGCCGGCGATCGCCTCGCAGGTCGCGTGGTCGCCGACCTCGCCGAGCACGCCGGCGTACGCGTTGAGCTGGCTCGGATCGAAGGCGTCGGGATCGAGCCGGTACGCGGCCGCGTAGGCCGCCAGGGCGCGCGGGTTGTCCATCGCCGCGTAGGCGATCCCGCCGCAGGTCAGCCACTCGTCGGCGCGGGTGTACCACCGGCTCGCGTGGTCGAGCGCCGCCATCGCGTCGGGCAGCTTGCCGCTCTGGTAGAGCAGGCCGCACAGTAGCTGGGTCGCCTGCCCGGGCGCGCCGCGGGTCAGGTGGTGCAGCGCCTCGGGGATCTTGCCCTGGCGCGCGAGCGCGATGCCGAGGTTGCGGTGGGCCTCGGCGCTGTCGGGCTCGATCGCGACCGCGAGCCGCCCGAGCTTCTCGCCGCGCGCCGGCTCGCCGGCCTGCAGCGCCTCGAACAGCTCGGCGTGGACGCGCGCGGCATCGAGCGGCACGTCGAGCTGCGCCGGCGCCCCGGCCTCGGTCAGCGCGGCGAGCTGCGCGGTGCGCCACGCGGCGTCGGACGCGCCGAGCCCCGCGCACAGGACGCTCAGCGCGACCGGCGCGCGGCCGGCGGCGAGCAGCACGCGCGCGGCGTGGATGCACGGCCCGGCGGATCGGCCCTCGGCGAGGTAGCAGGCGGTGTGGAGCACGTCGATCGCGTCGTCGGCCTCGATCTCGTGCGCGGCGAGCTGCCAGGCCACGGCCTCGGCCCACTCGTCGGCGCCGGCGCGGCCGGTGTGCGACGCCAGCCGGCCGGCCTGGGCGGCCACCGCCGACGCCCAGCCCTCGGGCCGATCGCGGTGCAGCCGCGCGACCGACGCGCACAGGACATCGGTCTCCTCGGGGCCGAGGATCCGGGCCGCGACCGTCGCGTGCTCGCGGGCGAAGCCGGCGACGTCGCCGTGGGCGCGCTCGTCGATCGCGCAGCTGCGCTCGATCGCGCCGAGCCACGCGCTGCCGAGCCAGCGGTCGACGCGGCGCAGCAGCGGCTCGACCACGCCGAGCAGCGCGCGGGCGTCCCGGTCGCCGAGCGCGGCGCGATGCCGGCGCACCAGCGCGAGCGCCTCGGCGGCGATCAGGCGATAGCCGCCGGCGAGCGGGCTCGGCGCGGCGGTGGTCGCGGCCAGGTAGCGGCCGAGCGCCTGGCCCGCGAGGTACGCGGCGGCCTGGGCGAGGCCGGCCGGATCGTCGTCGGCGACCTCGGCGAACGCGACCTCGAGCCAGCGGTTGACCAGGCGGTCGCCGCGGGCGAGGGCCGCGGCCGGATCGGCGGGATCGGCGGCGGGATCCGCGGCGGGATCGTCGGCGGGCTCGGCGAACAGCGCGTCGATCGCGCGCCGGCTGCGGGTGTCCGCGGCGAACCCGGCGAGCCACGCCGGATCGAGCTCGATCGCCGCGGTCTTGCCGAGCGCGCGCAGCACGATCGAGCTCCGGGCGGCGCCCGGCACGAAGTCGGCGATGTCGCGCGCCATCCGGCGGGCCAGCGTGGTGGCGCCGATCGCGACGCGCTCGCCGAGCGCGGCCTCGAGGACGTCGAGCGGCGCGCACGACAGCACCAGCCCGGCGTGGGCGGCGGCGACCTCGACGTCGTGCCCCGGCTCGGTGAGCTCGACCCGCCACAGCTCCTCGATCCCGCGCCGCCAGTCGCCGGCCGCGAGCAGGCAGCGCGCCGCCGCGACCCGGGCGACGGCGCCGGTGACCTGCTTGCCGAGCCCGAAGTGCGCCCACGCGAGCGCGACCTCGTCCTCGCGGCCGATCGCGACCAGGGCGTCGAGCAGGAACGCGACGTCGACCGCGTCGTCGGGCTCGAACCGGCCGTAGCCGGCGACCGCGCGCCCCGGATCGCCGCGCAGCGCGGCCTCACGCGCGTACGACCGGGCGAGCAGCCGCGGGTCCCTGCGCCAGGTCTCGAGGATCCGCGCGTGGCGTGGCCAGCTCGCCTCGCGGCCCTCGAGCCGGCGCGCGCGCAGCCGGATCGCCTCGTCGAGCCGCCCGACGTGCAGCAGGGCGTCGGCGACCAGGAGATCGATCTGGATCTGGTCGGGGTACCACGGCAGCGCCAGATCGAGCGGGCAGCCGTGCTGCACCGCGCTGTCCTGGGCCTGCGCGAGCCACGCGCCCGGGCGGCCGGCCCGGCGATGCAGCCCGACGAGCGCGGCGTGCGCGTCCGACGAGCCCGGACGCAGCGCCACCGCGCGCTCGAGCAGCCGGAGCGCCTCGTCGATCCGCCCGGCCTCGGCGAGCCGCGCCGCCGCGGATCGCAGGACATCGAGCTCGCCCGGCCGGCACAGCGCGGCCATCCCGGCGCCTGCCAGGGTCTCGAGCGCGGTCGGCGGCTCGCCGGAGGTCGTGCCCGACGCGGTGCCCAAGGCGGTGACCGACGCGGTGCCCGAGGCGGTGACCGACGCGGCGTCGCGAACCAGCTCGCGGTGGGGCAGCGCCCAGCACGGCGCGATCGCAAGGATCCGGCGCAGCAGCGCATGGTCGCGGCCGCGGGCGAGGCCGGCGCGGAACCGATCGAACAGCGCCTGCGGCTGGTCGGGGTCGGCGGCGAGGACCAGATCGCGCAGATCCTCGCGCAGCGCCAGGGCGAGCAGGCGCAGCGCCGCGGCCTTGAGCGCCGGCGGGAGCCGACCCGCGAGCCCGCGCGCGCTCCGGCGGCTCGCGGGCGGCGACGCGCCCGCCGGGTCCGCGGCCGCCGGCTCCGCGGCGTCGATCTCCCCCAGATCGGTGCGATCGGTCGCCGCGGCGTCGGCGGCCCGCATCCAGCCGAACGGCTCGAGCTGGACGTGGCTGCGCGCCTGCTCGCCGAGCACCGGCGCGAGCACGCGCACCGCGGCGAGGAGGTCGGCGGCCTCGGCGGCCTCGAACCGCCGCGGCAGCCCGCCCAGCCCGCGCGCCGCAAGCCAGCGCTCGAGCGCCTGGTGGATCTGCTCGCCGGTGTTGCGGCCGAGCGCCTCGAAGCTCTCGAGCTTGCCGTCGCGGCCCAGCGCGTGCAGCCGGACCGCGCCGGCGCGCGGCAGCCCCAGCTCGAGCCAGATCAGCTCGTCGCGGCGTGTCGGGCCGTAGAACGCGTCGTCGGGCGCGGCGCCGGGGCGCGCGTGCTCCGGCGTGAAGTGGCCGTCGTGCGCCACGAGCGGCGTCGACTCGGCCTCGTACACCGCGAGCCCGGGGTGGCGCTGGCAGACCTCGATGCACGCGACCCACAGCAGCAGGCCCGCCTCCGCGGCGTACGGCGCGTCGCCGCCCTCGACCACGAGCTGCGGCACGAGCACGCCGACGCGGTGAGGCTTGCGCAGCGCCGGCATCAGCTGCCCCCGACGTCGCGCAGCCGCCGCGCACCCTGGCGCTCGAGCTGCGCGATCAGCTGCGCCGGGCACGCGTCGCCGACCACGTAGTAGTCGGTGCCGGGCATCGGGCCGGAGGCCAGCCGCGCGCCGGCCGCCGCGAGCGCCGCGAGCACCACGTCGCGACGCGCGGGCTTGAGCTCGCCGGCGATGACCACCGTCGCGCCCGCGAGCCGGCGCGCGAGCCGGTGCTCGATCGCCAGGACCGGCTCGATCGTCGGCGAGTCGGGCTCGGCGTCGTGCGGCGCGGGCTGCGCCAGCGCCACGATCGCGTCGCGGCCGCCCGCCAGCGCGACCACGGCCGGCCGCGCCGTGCCGGTCCGGATCCGCCATTGCTCGTCGGCGCCGGGGAACGGCCGGAGCGCATCGTCGTCGCTGAGCTCGGCCGGTGGCAGATCCTCGGCGAGGATCCGGTCGGTGAGATCGGGCCGGCCGGCGCGGTAGCACGCGAGCGCCCGGGCGCACGCCAGCTCCGGCGTGTGGTGCCGCGCCGCCGCCGCGAGCTCGAGCGCCGCGATCGGCCGGCCCCAGATCGCGAGCTGCAGCGCCGCGTGATCGATGCCGCCGGCGGTGTGCGCCGCCGTGACCACCTGGCCGACCCGCCCGCGGCGGGCGAGGTCCTCGACGTAGAGCTCGCGGACCCCCGCCTGCGCCGCCGGGTGCGCCGCGACCAGCTCGCGCGCCCGCGACGGATCGCCGGCGCCGCGCACCATGTCTGCCCACAGCGCGTAGACGTAGGGCTCGGCGTGGCGCTCGAACCGGGTCAGCGCGGCGAGGTCGTCGGCGGCCTGCGCGCAGCTCCGGGCGCGCTCGGCCGCGGCGATCGTCGCCGTGGTCCGTGCCACGCGCAGCCCGCGCACCGTCGGCACCACGCCCGGGTTCTGCAGGTGCCACCGCGCCCGCGCGCGCAGCGGCTCGAGGCCGTTCATGCCGCGCAGCACGTCCTCGAGCCGGCCGAGGTGGACCTCGCCGCCGAACGCGATCGCCAGGAACACGATCTCAAGCGCATCGCCGAGCGCAACCCGCGACAGCCGCGCGAGCAGCACCGGCACCGCCTCGTCGCCGAGCGTCGCGGCGATCAGCCGGAGCACGCGGACCCGGTGCTCGGGCGGGATGTCCTCGATCGATACCGCGAGCACCCGCGCGAGCGGCGGCGACGCGAAGCACTCGAGCGCATCGCCCCACATCCCGGGCGCGCGCGCAAACACCGCCGCGATGCCATCGCCGGTGACGGTGCGCAGGGCGACCGGCAGCTCGGCGCTCGCGATCCGGCCCGCCGCGACCGCCGCGCTCGCGATCCGGACCAGCGACTCGTCGGCGAGCTGCACCGCCTCGGCCGGCCACAAGGTCGCCGGGTGCCGCGCCCCGAGCGCGCGATCGCCGAGCGCGCGGATCGCCTGATCGCGCACCGGCTCGGGTGTCGCGGCATCGAGCGCCACCGCCGCGAGCCGCCGCGCGGTCTCGGCCGACGGAAACCGCGCGAGCCAGGCGCAGCCGCGGCGGCGCAGGTCCTCGGCGTGGTGCGGCTCGATCATCCAGTAGCCCAGATCGGCCAGGCCGGGCTCGGCGCCGAGCCACGGCTCGCCGCCGGCGACCAGGCGCTCGAAGCGCTCGCGCGCGATGCCCTCGAGCGCGGCGCCCGACGCCGGCACCAGCCCGAGCACCTCGGCGAGCCGGTGGCGCACCGACGGTGGCAAGCTGTCGAGCGTGCGTGCCCACGCGGGGGTGCGGACGACCCCGGAGGGAGCTGACGGCGGCACCGAGCGAGGATAACGAAACTCGTCGCACCGCGGGCGCGGCCCAGCCGGCTATCGCCGCCAGCGTGCCATGGTCTGCATGACTCACATGGTGCGCATCACCATCGCTGCGAAACTCGTCGACCCGGGCCCCGGCCAGCCGGCGATCGCCGCCAGCGTGCCATAGTCACCATGATTCACATGGTGCGCATGACCCTCGCTGCGCTGATCGTTGCCGCTGCCGGTCCCGGCCTTGGCGCCGCCGCGCACGCCGGCCCCGCCGGCGCCAGCGGCGTCATTCGCGGCACCGTGATCTTCGAGGGCACCCCGCCCGAGGCGCTGGCGGTCCGGCGCGACACCGATCCGTACTGCGCGCGGCTCGATCCGCCGGCCGGCGACGTGGTCATCACCGGCGGCAAGCTCAAGGACGTGCTGGTCCGGGTCAAGAACGGCTCGCTGCCGGCGGCCAGGCCCGCGGCACCGCCGCCGCCGGTGGTCCTCGATCAGAAGGACTGCAGCTACGCCCCGCATGTCGTCGGCCTCGTCGCCGGCCAGAAGCTCGCGGTCCACAACAGCGACGCCACGTTCCACAACGTGCACGGCTCGATCGCCGGCAAGCTGGTGTGGAACAAGCCGTCGGGTCAGGGCGATCCCGCGCTCAGCCTCGACGGCAGCACGCACGCGGGCGACATCATCGAGGTCGTCTGCGACGTCCATCCCTGGATGCGCGCCTACGCGGTCGTCCAGGATCACACCGCGTTCGCGGTGACCGGGCCCGACGGCGCGTTCGCGATCGCGGGCCTGCCGCCGGGTAGCTACACGCTCGAGGCCTGGCATCCGGTGCTCGGCACCCGGTCGGTCACGGTCAAGATCGGCAAGGGCGCCAAGGCGACCGCGACGGCGCAGCTGACGTTCCAGCGCGAATAAACATCGACGCATTGGTCGGGAGCCATCGAAGCTCGATCGCGCGACGCGAATAGCCCGCCCCGCTCGGACGTTGCACCTGCGCCGGTCCGCCCCGGGCCGCGCGCTTCCGTGCCATGCCGCTTGGTCCCGCTCGCCGCCGTGGTGCACACTGGCAGACGGTGGTGCAGAGGACGATCCTCGTCGTCGCCGGTGTCGCGCTCGCGGCGGCCGCGCTCACGGCGGCCGCGCTCGTCCTGCGATCGCGCGGTCACCGCGGCAAGCCCGAGCGCGCCGACTGTCACGTCGGCCCGACGACGCCCGGCATCGACGTCTCGTACTACCAGGAGGCGATCGACTGGCCGCGCGTCCGGCGCGCCGGCATCCGGTTCGCATTCATCCGGCTGTCGGACGGTGCCGCCCTGCGCGACCCGCGGTTCGCCGCCAACTGGGCCGAGGCCGGGCGCGCCGGCGTGCTGCGCGGCGCCTACCTGTTCTTTCGCCCCGACCAGAGCGTCGAGGCCCAGGCCGACGTGATGATCGCGGCGCTGCGCGGCCGCGACCGCGGCGACCTGCCGCCGGTGCTCGACGTCGAGGTCGACGGCAGCCTCGCCGCCTCCGAGCTCGCCGCGCGTGCCCGGGCGTGGATCGATCGGGTCCGCGCCGGCCTCAGGGTCGAGCCCATCGTCTACACCGGGGGCGATCTGTGGCGCAACGGCGGCGCCGACGCGCTCGCTGCGCAGCCGCTGTGGATCGCGCACTACACGCAGGGCTGCCCGGCGCTGCCCGCGCCCTGGGCCCACTGGACGTTCTGGCAGCACACCGATCGCGGCGCCGTCCCCGGCATCGACGGCGCCGTCGACCTCGACCTGTTCGCCGGCTCGCTCGGCGAGCTCGACGCGGCGCGCTGACGCGGCGCCCGTGCGCAGAGGATCGGCGCGTTTGCAGCGCCGGGTCACGGCCGGTCGGCGAACCACGCATACAGCAGGCCGCCGAGCCAGCCGATCAGCGGCGGCACGAGGATGCCGGGCACGAGCCGGGCCAGGGTCAGCGGCCAGCCCAGCACCGGGGCTTCGTAGGTCAGCATGCGGATCGGGCTGACCAGGGTCTTGGCCGCGATCAGCGTCAACAGCGCCGCCGGGGCCGCGCCCTGGCGGAACAGCGCCGCCGCCACCGGGAAGAACACGTACGGTCCCCCGGGGACGACCAGCCCGACGACCCAGCCGACCAGGATGCCGCGCGCGCTCGACTCGGCGCCGAGCCAGCGCACCAGGGTCGCCGAGGGAACGAGCACGTCGACGAGGCCCGCGAGCGCGAAGCCGAGCACGAGCTCGGGCGCCACGCCGCGCAGCAGGCGCCCGCCGGCCAGCAGGCCGTCCGCGGCCAGCGACGGACGGCGCGCGTAGGCGAAGACGAGCGCGCCCAGGGTCAGCGCGAGCAGGATCCACGTGTTCACATCCATCATGCGGCGCCTCCTCCGAGCGGGAGCCTGCGCAGGCGGCTTCTCTCCGGTCACCGGACGACCTGGAGCCGGCGCAAGCTCAGTGCCGGGGCGGCCTCCGCCGCGGCCGCCCGGGCCTCGACGACGAGGTCGTGTCGCGGCGACAGTCCGCACACCGGATCCGTTGCGGTCGCGTCGCCGGTCAACAGGAACGCCTGGCACCGGCAGCCGCCGTGATCGACCTCGCGCTGATCGCACGACCGGCAGGGCTCGCCCAGGTGCTCGGTGCCCCGGTACTTCTGGAACGCTTCCGAGTCGTGCCACGCCGAGGCCAGCGACTGCGCGCGCAGGTCGGGGAACGCGAGCGGCAGGATGTGCGCGGCGTGGCACGGCATGGCGCGTCCGTCGGGCGTGACCACGATGTAGCGCTCGCCCCAGCCGTTCATGCACGTGCGCGGGCGGTCGCCGTGGTAGTCGGGCAGCACGAACAGGATCTCCATGCGGCTGCGCAGGCGCGCGCGCGCGGCCGCGACCACCGCGCGCGCGGCGTCGAGCTGCGCCGGGCTCGGCATCAGCGCGGCGCGGTTCTGGTACGCCCAGCCCAGGTACTGCGTGTTGGCCAGCTCGAGCCGCTCCGCGCCCAGCTCCTCGGCGAGCGCGATGATCTGGCCGACGTCGTCGAGGTTGTGGCGGTGCAGGACGACGTTCACGGTCAGCGGCAGCTCGAGCTCGCTCACCCACGCCGCGACCTGCCGCTTGTGCGCGAACGCATCGACGCCCGCGATCGCGGCGGACGCGCCCGGGCGCGCCGCCTGGAACGACAGCTGCACCGCGCACAGCCCCGCCGCCTGGAGCCCGGCCAGGCGCTCGCGGGTCAGCGGCACGCCGCTCGTGATCAGGTTCGAGTACAGCTCGAGCTCCGCGGCGCGCGCCACCAGCGCCTCGAGATCGTCGCGCAGCAGCGGCTCGCCGCCGGTGAAGTGGACCTGCACCACGCCGAGCTCGCTGGCCTCGGTCAGCACGCGCTGCCAGTCGGCGCCGGCGAGCGCGGCGCGATCCTGCGGCTGCGTCGGGTTCGAGCAATACGCGCAGCGCAGCGGGCAGCGGTACGTCAGCTCGGCGACCAGCACGTACGGGCGCGGACTCACGTGCTCACCAGGCCGCGATCGCTCAGCGCCGCCAGGAACTCGAGGACGTCGCCGAGCGGCGCGCCCAGCGCGGCGGCGATGTCGGCCGCCGAGCGCCCATCGCACAGCCGCAGGATCGCCGCCGCCGACGGGTTCAGGACCAGGCCGTGCTCGGGGTAGAGCAGGAGCGTGTCGCCGGTCAGCCTGTCGGTGCGCAGGCGGGCCTTCCTCGCGAGGCGCGGCCGGCTGTCGGCCGTGACCGCCGGGACCGCTGCGGGGATCACGGCGCGGCTCCGGCGCTCTGCACCGAATCGAGCAGGTGCCACAGGATCTCGGTCTTGCGCACCAGCGCGGCCACGCAGCGCTGCTGCAGCTCGGCGGTGCGCGCGTGCGCGAGCACGAACGCGATCGCCTGCTCGGAGTCGCGCCGGCCCTGACCGACCCGGGTCCGGAAGTAGTCGAGGCCGGTGCGCTCGACCCACGGATAGTGGGTCTCCCACGCGGCGATGCGCTTGACCATGAGATCGGGCGCGAAGCACTCGGTCAGCGACGACGCCACCGCCTCGACCAGCGACGCGTCGCGCACGAAGTGGACGTAGGCGTCGCAGGCGAAGCGCACGCCGGGCAGCACGCTCCGGCACGCGATCAGCTCGGCGCGATCCAGGCCGACCGCGTCGCCCAGGCGCTGCCAGCGGACCAGGCCACCCTCGTCGCGCTCGGTGCCGTCGTGATCGTGGAGGCGCGAGATCCACATCCGGCGAAACCCGGGATCCTCGGACTTGCTCAGGATCAGCGCGTCCTTGATCGGGATCCGGGTCTGATAGTAGTAGCGGTTCTGCACCCAGCGCTGCAGTTCGCCGCGTGCCAGCGTGCCGTCGTGCATGCGGCGGTGGAACGGATGCTCGTCGTGGTAGCGGCGCGCGCCCTCGGCGCGCAGCTGCTCGAGGAAGCCGGCCTCGGACAGCAGCGAGGCGGTCACAGAGGCGGTCACAGAGGCGGTCACAGACGCGGTCACAGACGCGGTCACAGCTCGACCTCGAGTCCGTCGTACGCCACCTCGACCCCGGCGGCGGCCAGCTCGTCGCGCTCGGGCGCGCCGGCGCGCAGGATCGGGTTGGTGTTGTTGATGTGGGTCAGGATCTTGCGCCGGCACGGCAGCTGCGCCAGCCAGCGCAGGCTGCCCTCGGGCCCGCCGAGCGGCCAGTGCGCCATGTCGCGCGCGGTGCGCGTGGTCAGGCCGAGCGAGGTCAGCTCGTCGTCGCGGAAGAACGTGCCGTCGAACACGAGCACGTCGGCGGCGCGCGCGCGGTCGTCGAGCAGCGGCGTGCGAGCCGCGGTGGTGGGCGCGTACATCACGCTCGCGCCGCGCGCGTCGCGCAGCACGAGCGCGAGGTTGTCCTCGGGCGACGGCGCCGCGAGGCCCTTCAGGTGCAGCGGCACCGTGCCGGGCACGGGCACGGCCTCGATCGTGAGGCCGCTCGGCCCCGCCGCGCCGACCAGCGGCACGACCTCGCCCGCGCGCAGCCGGCTCCAGGTCAGCTGCCCGGGCCGGCGCTCGAGCGTCCGGGTCAGCGCGTTGTGCTCGCGCAGCCCGCGCTCGACCGACTCGCTGGCGTGGAGCACGAGCGGTTGATCCTCGCGCAAAATGAACAGGCCGAGGACCGCGTCGACATCGCCGTTGGTGAGCACGATGCCGCCGATCGGCGTGTCGCGCAGGCGGCGCGGGTGCAGGGCCGGGAAGCCCTCGATCTGCGCGCGCACGTCGGGCGAAGCGTTGAGCAGGAACCACTGCTCGCCGTCCGCGCTGACCGCCGCCGAGGCCTGGGTGCGAGCCTGCAGCGACGCGTGCCCGGCGCGCACGGCCACGCAGTTGGCGCAGCCGCAGTTCCACTGCGGTGAGCCGCCGCCGGCCGCCGAGCCGAGCACGCGCAGGTACAAGCTAGGTCGCCTTCCGGTCTTGCGTCGCCTCGGCCTTCGTTCGAGCGGGCGCGATCGGCGGCACGTTGCCACGCTCCCAGAACTCCTCCTGATAGGAGCCGATCTCCGCGTTCATGGACACTTCGGTGAAGTAGGGTTTCTGCCATGTCGTCATTGGATAGCCTCCGGGTGAGTTCGTACCATGCACTCGTCGAGCGGCCAGACGCGAGCAGAAAAGCTCCCAGACTGCTCGGCCAGACCCGGAGTCGCACAACCGACATCCGGGCCACCTCGGGATTCTGTCGTGGCGAGATGGCGCCGTATCGGCAACAGTCACCGGTTCCGCGTAAGACAGATTACCTAAAACGTGCATTGTCCGCCGGGGCAGAGTGCGACGGCTGACGCATCGCGATGTATCACCTTCATGTCGACACCGACGCAGTAGTCAGACAAGACCGCAACGACGACAGGTGTGTCCCGGCGGGTGATCGCGTAGGCTACGACCATGGAGCGCCAGCTGCTCACGCTCGAGACGGCGAAGGTCTCGTGGCGGGACCGTGTCCCGCTGTGGTCGGACGCGTTGACCGCCGTGTGTGGCCCGCTCCGGACCGAGCCGCTCGGCGCGACGCTGGACGGCTCGATGACCTTCGGGGCCATCGGCCGGCTCCAGGTCGGCCACATCACGGCGTCGCGCCACCGCATCGGCCTGACACCGGAGCTGGCGCGTGCCGAGCGTCATCCCGTCGCCAAGGTCATCGTCCAGACCGCCGGCGAGTCGGTGTACGAGCAGCGCGGCGAGCGCGTGACGCTGACCCCGGGGGACGGGCTGGTCTACGACGTCTCGCAACCTCATGATATCACCAGCACCGAGACCACAGAGCACTTCGTCGTGATCGTCCCGCACGATCTGGTGGCCGGGCGCGGAGTTCGGCTCGACCGGCTGAGCACACAGCGGTTCTCCGCGCGCACCGGCGTCGGACGGCTCGCCGCCGATCTGATCCACTCGACCTTCGGCGAGCTGGCGACGATCTCGCCGGACTGCGAGGACGACCTCGCGGCCTCGCTGCTGAGCCTGGTGTTCCTGCCGCTGCCGAACGAGGCCTCGCACGCCGGCGAGGCGCTGCGCCACCGGATCGAGTGCTATATCCGGGACCAGATCCGCGACCCCGAGCTGTCGATCGACATGATCGCGAGTGCGCTGCGGTGCAGCAAGCGCTACCTCCACATGGCATTTGCGGCGTGCGACCGGTCGATCACGGATCACATCTGGACGACACGCCTCGACGGCTGTCGCGGCGACCTGACACGCCACCCCGACCGGACGATCTCCGAGATCGCGTTTGCCTGGGGGTTCTCGAGCTCGGCGCACTTCAGCCGGGCATTTCGCAAGCGGTTCGGGGTGACGCCGTCCGAGCTCCGCCACGGCGACCGCAAGCCGGGCTGAGCTTCGCTCGCGGTCAACGACCCGTGCGCGGCGAGGCAAGCCAGCGGAGGGCGGGCCGCGGCATGTTGCGGCCAGGAGGCCAGCATGCCAGTTCGCATCCACCCATCCGTCGATCAGGGGCTCGCACCCGGCGATAGCAAGTTTGCGGGTGGCACGCTGTCGTGTCGCTGCGCGACGCAGCCGGTGAAGGTCGCGATTCGCTCGGCGATCGCACACAACCATGCCTGCGGCTGTACGAAGTGCTGGAAGCCGGCCGGGGCGAGCTTCTCGATCGTCGCGGTCGTCGCGAGCGACCAGGTCGCCGTGCTCGCGAACGCCGACAAGCTCGCGGTCGTCGACCCGTCGGCGCTGATCCAGCGCCACGCCTGCACCGCGTGCGGGACCCACATGTACGGGCCGGTCGAGAAGGTCCACGCGTTCAAGGGGCTGTCGTTCATCCACCCCGAGCTGTTCTCCGAATCCGGCGCGCCGCCGCCCGAGTTCGCGGCGTTCGTGTCGTCGGTGATCGAGGACGGCGTCGATCCGGCCCAGATGCCGGCGATCCGCGCGCGCCTGCGCGAGCTCGGGCTCGAGCCCTACGACTGCCTGAGCCCCGCGCTGATGGACGTGCTCGCCGGGTTCGCGGCCAAGGCCAAGGGCGCGCGGGCATGAAGACGCGCGCCGCGATCGCGTTCGAGGTCGGCAAGCCGCTGGTCGTCGATGAGGTCGATCTCGAGGGCCCCAGGGCCGGCGAGGTGCTGATCGAGCTCAAGGCGACCGGCGTGTGCCATACCGACGAGTTCACGCGATCCGGCGCCGATCCCGAGGGCCTGTTTCCGGTGATCTTCGGGCACGAGGGCGCGGGTGTGGTGCTCGAGGTCGGCCCGGGCGTCACCTCGGTCGCGCCCGGCGATCACGTGATCCCGCTCTACACGCCGGAATGCCGCACCTGCAAGTCGTGCCTGTCGCGCAAGACGAACCTGTGCACGGCGATCCGCGCCACCCAGGGCAAGGGCATGATGCCCGACGGAACCAGCCGGTTCTCGTACCGCGGCACCAAGCTGCACCACTACATGGGCTGCTCGACGTTCGCGAACCACACCGTGCTGCCGGAGATCGCGCTCGCCAAGGTTCGCAAGGACGCCGCGTTCTCGTCGATCTGCTACCTCGGTTGCGGCGTGACCACCGGCGTCGGCGCGGTGCTGTGGACCGCGAAGGTCGAGGCCGGCGCGAGCGTCGTGGTGTTCGGGCTCGGCGGCATCGGGCTCAACGTGATCCAGGGTGCGCGCCTGGTCGGCGCCGATAAGATCATCGGTGTCGACCTCAACCCCGCGCGCGAGGCGATCGGCCGCCGGTTCGGGATGACCCACTTCGTCGACCCCAGGGCGATCGGCGGCGATCTGGTCCCACACCTGGTCGAGCTCACCGGCGGCGGCGCCGACTACAGCTTCGAGTGCGTCGGCAACGTCGGGCTGATGCGCCAGGCGCTCGAGTGCTGTCACCGCGGTTGGGGGGTCAGCGTGATCATCGGCGTGGCCGGCGCGGGCCAGGAGATCGCGACGCGGCCGTTCCAGCTGGTGACCGGCCGGGTGTGGAAGGGCTCGGCGTTCGGTGGCGCCCGCGGCCGCAGCGACGTGCCCCGGCTGGTCGACTGGTACATGGACGGCAAGATCGAGATCGATTCGCTGATCACCCACAAGCTGCCGCTCGAGCGGATCAACGAGGCGTTCGACCTCATGCACGCCGGCACGTCGATCCGGACGGTGGTCGAGTTCTGATGAGCCAGATCACCGGGCCGGCGATCGAGCCGCGCGGTCGCCGCTTAGCGCACCGCGATGCCCCAGGGCGACCCGCCCACCGGGATGCGGCGCGAGACCGAGCCGGTGGCGGTGTCGATGACCGAGACATCCCCCGCCGGGCCGTTCGCCGTGTAGAGCCGGTCGCCGCGGCGCGTGACGCCGATCCCCCACGGCCTCGCACCGACCTCGGCGATCGTGGTCTTGACGCGCGGCCCCGCGTCGTCGAGGGCGATCACGTGCACGGTCTTGCCGCGTCCACCGGAGGCATAGAGGGTGCGGCCGTCCGTCGAGATCGCGAGGCCCATCGGGCGCACGCCGTCGCCGGGGAGCTCGAGCTCGCCGGTGCGCGTGTGGGTCCGTGCATCGATCAGGGTGAGGGCGTGCGTGGTCTCGCAGGCGACGAAGGCGCGGAGGCCATCCGCGGTGAAGATCACCGAGCGCGGGCGCCCGCCGGTGGAGACCTGCGCCACCGGCGCGCCGGTCTCGAGATCGAGGATCGATACCGAGTTGTCGGCCTCGTTGGTGACATAGACCACCTTGCCGCCCGGGGGAATGCCGACGCCCTCCGGCTCCTTGCCGACCGGGACCCGCCGCACCACCTTGGCGGCCTCGATGTCGACCAGCGAAGCCTCGGCGGTGTCCTCGTTCGAGACCCAGAGCCGCTTGCCGTCGCCGGTGATGTCGAACAGCTCGGGATCCTTTCCGCCCGGGATCACGCGCAACAGCTTCAGCGCCGACAGATCGACGACGCCGATGCCATCGGCGGCCGGATCGGCGGGCGCGGGCTGGCCAGCGCCGGCGCCGGGCCCCGCCTTCGGAACCCCCGAGAGCGCGACGAACAGCCGCGTACCATCGGGCGAGACCCGCAGACCGCGCGGCCGCTTGCCGACCGCAATCCGCGCGATCACCGAATCGCTGGCGGCGCTGATGACGACGACGTTCCCGCCGTCCTCATCGGAGACATAGATACGTTCTTCGTTGACCGGGACGCGCTCTGGCTGCTTGCTGCAGCCGGCGAGCGAAACGCCGGTGACCAGGACGACAAAGGCAATGCGTCGCATCGCCAAGCTGTAGTACGCCTGAACCGGTGGATCAAGAACTCTATACTTCCTGTACATCGGGGTTGCCAGTCTGTAACTTTCGAGCGTATTGTCGCGCGCAGTCGTCGTACTCGTCGCAGTCGTCGCACTCGTCGCCAATTCATCTCGCAGGTCGTGATGAATGACAAAAGGGAGGCTAGCTCATGAGATTCAAGAGCTCTGTCGTGGCTGTTATTGCTGTGTTTCTCCCCGCCGCAGCGTATGCCCAGAGTGCGGCGGGCGATGATCCCATGTCGCTCCAGGCCGACGACGGGCAATGGGCCCTGCCGGCAAAGAACTATTCAGCCACCCGCTTCAGCACGCTGAACAAGATCACCCCGGAGAACGTGAAGAACCTGAAGGTCGCCTGGTCGATGTCGACCGGGACCAACCAGGGTCACGAGGGCTCGCCGCTGGTCGTCGGCTCGACGATGTATGTCCACAGCTCGTATCCCAACCACGTCTACGCCATCGATCTGACGAAGGAGGGCGGAGCGGTCAAGTGGAAGTACACGCCGAAGCAGGACGCCCGCGCGGTCCCGGTCGCGTGCTGCGATCTCGTGCACCGCGGCGTGAACTACGCCAACGGCAAGATCCTCATGGTCACGCTGGATGCCCAGGTGATCGCGCTCGACGCCAAGACGGGGAAGGAGCTGTGGAAGGTCAGGAACGGAGATCCCGCCAAGGGCGAGACCATGACCAGCGCCGGCCTGGTGGTGAAGGACAAGTTCATCGTCGGGATCTCGGGCGGTGAGTTCGGCGTCCGCGGCCACGTGACGGCCTACGACATCAACTCCGGAAAGCAGATCTGGCGGGCCTACAGCACGGGACCGGACGAGGATCTCAGGCTGGCCGAGGACTTCAACGCGGCCAACCCGCACTACGGGCAGAAGGGCCAGGGCACCAGCACCTGGCAGGGCGACGCCTGGAAGCGCGGCGGCGGCACGACCTGGGGCTGGTACTCCTACGATCCGACGCTGAACCTGTTCTACTACTCGACCGGGAACCCGGGGACCTGGAACGCCGACCAGCGGCCCGGCGACAACAAGTGGTCGATGACGCTCTGGGCGCGCGATCCGGACACCGGCATGGCGCACTGGGGCTACCAGATGACGCCGCACGACGCCTGGGACTACGACGGCGTCAACGAGAGCATCCTCGCGGACCTCACGATCGACGGCAAGAAGCTCCCCGTCCTGGTCCACTTCGATCGCAACGGCTTTGCCTACACCATGGACCGCGCCAAGGGCACGCTGCTCGTCGCCGAGCCGTTCGTGGCGGTCAACTGGGCCACGAAGATCGACAAGAAGACCGGCCGGCCCATCGAGGACTTCTCCAAGCGGACCAAGCAGGGCGTGGTGACCAAGGACATCTGTCCCAACGCCATGGGTGGAAAGGATCAGCAACCCGCCGCGTTCTCGCCCAAGACCGGGCTGTTCTACGTCCCGACGAACAACATGTGCATGGACTACGAGGCCACCGAGGTCAAGTACACCGCGGGTGCGCCGTACGTCGGCGCGAACGTGTTGATGAAGCCCGGCCCCGGCGGCGAGCTCGGCGAGCTCATCGCGTGGGACGCGACCACCGGCAAGAAGGTCTGGGGCATCAAGGAGCACCAGCCGTGCTGGGGCGGCGTCCTGGCCACCACGACCGACGTGGTGTTCTACGGAACGATGGATGGCTGGTTCAAGGCCGTCCATGCCAAGACCGGCAAGCTGCTGTGGAAGCACAAGGTCGGCTCCGGCATCGTCGGCGCCCCGATGACCTTCCTGGGTCCCAACAAGAAGCAGTACATCGCCGTGTACTCCGGCGTCGGTGGCTGGTTCGGCGCGCCGGTCTCGAACGAGCTGCCGACCAACGATCCGTACGCGGCGCTCGGCGCCGTCGGCCTTGCGGACAAGAACGGCCTCTACAAGGCGACGACGAAGGGCGGCATGGTCTACGTGTTCGAGCTGGAGTGAGCCGATGACGAGACCGACGAGACCCACGATCTCCGCGGCGTGGTTGGCTGTCGTGTCGGCGCTGCTCTGCATCCCCGCCGGCCCGGCCCAGGCCGACGCGCCCAAGCAGCTCCGGGTCTGCGGCGATCCGAACAACCTGCCGTTCTCGAACGAGAAGCTCGAAGGCATCGAGAACAAGATCGCCGATGTGATCGCCAAGGATCTGGGGATGACCGTCGCCTATACCTGGTGGCCGCACCAGCGCGGGCTGGTCAAGCGCGTGCTGAACACCAGGCGCTGCGACGTCCTGCTCGGCATTCCCAGAGGATACGATCCGGTCCTGTGGACCAAGCCGTACTACCGGACGGGATACGTCCTGGCCTATCGCAAGGATCGCAAGCTCGAGCTGCGCTCGCTCGACGATCCCCAGCTCAAGACGCTCAAGATCGGAGTTCAGGTCAATACACCGCCGCACGACGCCCTCGGCCAGCGCGGCATCACCGGCGACAACGTCGTCGGCTACCAGCTCATGTTCGATTCGAACTTCCACGCCGAGGACTACCCCGGAAAGCTCGTCGAGGACCTGATCGCCGGGACGGTCGATGTCGCGCTGGTCTGGGGACCGATCGCCGGCTACTTCGCCAAGAAGAAGTCCGCTCCCCTCGAGGTCGTGGTCCTCGAGGATCGTCCCGAGAGCGGGAATCGGTTCGCGTTCGACATCTCGTTCGGCGTGCGGAAGAGCGACCAGGAGCTCAAGGGGAGGCTCGAGGAGGCGCTCGCCCGGAGGCACGACGAGATCAAACACATCCTGGAGGACTTTGGTGTGCCGCTCCTTCCTGCCGCCGAGGAGAAGGCCGGGGGCAAGACGCGCTGAGCGTGCGGCGGACAGAGGTAGCTCATGACACGCAATTATCTGGTTTTCGGCGTGCTTGTCCTCGCCGGATGCAAGGGCGGCTCGCACAAAGACGAAGGCGGGAAGGCGGCGCCGGCCCCGACCGGGCCGGTGGCCGACCGATCTCTGGCCGGCAATCCGTTCGCGAAGAGCGCCGCCGCCGTCATCGAAGGCCGCAAGCTCTACCTCAAGTACGGCTGCTCTGCGTGCCACGGAATGGGCGGCGGCGGCGGCATGGGCAAGCCGCTGATCGACGACGAGTGGCGGTTCGGGAGCGACGACCAGACGCTGTTCAAGCTGGTGCGCGGCGAGATCCCGCTGCAGACCATGCCGAACGCGATCGGCAAGAGCCTGACCGACGACGAGGTCTGGGAGGTCCTGCTCTACGTGCGCTCGATCTACGCCGGCGACCCCGGCAAGATCAACTGGACCGCTCCGCCGCCGGTGACCGCGGAGATGCTCGCGGCGGCGAACCCGCCGGCCGGCGATCCGATCGCGGATGGCAAGCAGATCTTCATGCAGACCTGCACGCCGTGTCATGGCCAGGAGGGCAAGGGCGACGGACCGGCCAGCGCCTCGCTCGACCCGAAGCCGAGGAACCTGACCGACGCGGCGTACATGGGGCCGCTCAATGACCGCTATCTGTTCGAGCTCATCAGCCGGGGCGGGATCGCGATGGGCAAGTCACCGATGATGCCGGCGCAGCCCGGCCTGGCCGCCCAGGACATCGGCAATGTCATCGCCTACGTGAAGTCGCTCTCCGGGTCGCCCGCTCGATGACGTCCGCCAACTGCGTCGACCAGAGGTCAGAACACCGTCCCGAAGCCAGCCGTGATCACCGGCCCGATCGCCGTCGGCCCACCGCCGCGCAAGCGCAGCGCCGAGATCCCGCCGCCGCCCGTGAACACGATCCGGTTCCACGCATAACTGGCAACCAGGCCGCTCCGCCACTCCCAGTCGGTCTCGCCGGCGGGCTCGTCGCCGTCACGCTCGAGGTCGATCTGCAGCCGCGAGTCGATCCCGACGTGGGCGGCGCGGGCGACCGGGTACAGCGCCGCCAGTCGCAGCTCGCCCGCGCGCTCTCCCTGCTGCAGCCCGTGCTCGTACACCAGGTTGGCCAGCAGATAGCTGGCACCGACGTTGCGTCCGATGGCGATCTTCAGCACGGCGGCCGGCACCGTGTTGAACCCCGCGTCGGAGTAACCGGCGGCGACCGCCGCGTCCAATCCGTACGTCGCCTGCGTGAGCGCGTCGA
>DASWRS010000195.1:0-13276 GCA_036403075.1 Kofleriaceae bacterium | reverse complement strand
CGGCGGCGTGGCCGGCGCGGCGCGGGTCAGCGGCGGGTATCCCGCGCAGATGCTGTCCGCCGGCGGTGCGCCGGCGACCGCCCAGAGCCAGGCGTCCAGCGCGCGGCCGACGCTGATGATGCGCGCGCCGCGGCGCTCGTGGCTGCCGATCGTCGCCGTGGCCGCCGCCGGGATTGCCGGCGCCATCGCGGTGTTCGTGGTGCTGCACAAGAGCGACGACACGACGTCTGCGACGCCGGCAGGCGAGCCCGCGGCGGTCAGGACTCCTGCAGCGCCCGCCGAGCCGTCCAGGCCGGATGGGGTTGCTCCTGCGGCGACTGGTCAGGAAACGCCCAGGGCCGGCGAGGCGCCGGTGGGACAAGCGCACAGCGCCGCCGAGCCCACCGCAGCGGGTCAGGGTCCCAGGGCCGGCGAGGCGCCGGCCGCGGGACAAGCGCCCAGCGCCGCCGAGCCCACCGCAGCGGGGCAGACGCCCAGGACCGGCGAGGCGCCGGCGGCAGGACAAGCGCCCAGCGCCGCCGAGCTCGCAGCCGCGGGTCAGGCACCGGAAACCGGCGAGGCCAAGGCCGCGGGCCAGGTGCCGAAAGCCGGCGAAGCCAAGGCCGCAGGCCAGGCGCCGAAAGCCGGCGATGCAGTGGGAGCCGCGATTGCAGCACCGCCGGCCGGTGAGCCGGTCGGGCAAGCGCGGCCGAGCACGGCGGGTGCCACGGCCGCACTGCCGCAAGCCCCGGCGGGCGAAGCGGACGCTGCGAAGAAGCGAACGGTCAAGGGCGCGGCGACGGATCCGCGCAAGCCGGTGAGGCCGCGGCCGCGCCGAGCTTCCAGGCCTGAAACCAAGGAGCAATCGTGGAACGACGACTCGCCGTTCATGCCGGTGCAGACGCCGAAGAAGTGACTGCACGGCCTCGCTGGCCCCGGACCGGAGCGTGGATCGTCGCCCTCGCCGTGGTGTCGCTCGTGGCGGCGACCGCGGACGCGCGGCCCAAGCGCCGCGAGGCTCGGCGGGAGTTCGATCGCGGCGTCACCGCGTACCAGAAGGGCAACTTCGAGGTGGCGGCCGAGGCGCTCGGCAAGTCGTACGAGCTCGAGCGCGACGTCGATACGCTGTTCGCCTGGGCGCAGGCCGAGCGCAAGCTCGAGCGCTGCGACAAGGCGATCGAGCTGTACCAGAAGCTGATCGACTTCAACCTGCCACCGGCGAACAAGTCCGCGGTCGAGCAGAAGCTCGAGGAATGCCGCGTGATCATCGCGGCGCAGGCACCCAGGGCCGAGCCGCCACCAGCGCCGGCGCCAGCGACGCCTCCGGCGGCCGAGCCGACGCCCCCGCCGGCGGCCGCGGCGATGACCGACCCGCCGCCCGCGTCACCGGAGGTGCCTCGTGACACGCCGTCCAGGGCGCGCACCTGGTACCGCGATCCGATCACCCTCGCGCTGCTCGGCGCAGGCGTGGTCGGCACTGGCGTCGGCACCGGGTTCCTGATCTCTGCGCGCGCGGAGCACGTCGCGGCGCCTGGCTCGGCGACGCTCGAGGAAGCCAGGCAGCACTCGGACAATGCCAAGGCTCGCCTGCGCCTGGGCTTCATCACCGGCGGCGTCGGCGTGGCGCTGGTCGGCGGCGGCGTCGCCTGGCTGATCTTGCACCGCGACTCCGGCGAGCGGCGCACCGTCACGGGCTGGCTGGCTCCCGGCGGCGGCGGCCTGGCGATCACCGGCCCGTGGTGACGCGGCCGCGGCGTCCGGGCGCGGGTTATCCGATCTCCTCGGCGTAGGTCATCACGAGGTACATCACGGTCTCGACCTTGCCGGGATTGCGGTAGGCGTGCGGCGTGTCGGCCTCGAACAGGATCGAGTCGCCGGCCTCGAGGCGGTGCGTGTCGCCGGCGACGTCGATCTCGAGCGTTCCCGCGGTGACCACCAGGTTCTCGCTGGTGCCCGGCGGGTGGGCGTCGGCCTCCTCGATCGAGGACGCCGACAGCCGCAGCTCGTAGAACTCGACCCGGCGCGGCTCGTCGAACGGAAACAGCGCGCGCGACGTGAAGCTGCGGTCCTTGCTGGTCAGGATCTTCGCCTCCGAGGACCGCAGCACCAGCGCCCCGGACTGGGTCCGCGCGCTGATCAGCGCCGAGAACGTGACCTCGAGGGCGCGCGCGATCTTCCACAGCACGTTGATCGTCGGCGCGCTCTGGCCGAGCTCGATCTGGCCGAGCATCGCGCGCGACACGCCCGAGATCTGCGCCAGGCGCTCGAGTGACAGGCCGCGCCGGGTGCGCAGCCGGCGCAGGTTGGTGCCGACGACCGGGGCCAGGTCGGTGGACTCGGCCGGGGCTGCGGGGGCGGCCGCCGGTGGGCCCGCCGCGGGCGGCGGCGGCGGCGCAGCCGCGGTGGGATCGGGGCGTGAACCGGCTACGTTCTTCTCTCCGCGACTCGCCATGGTTGTGTCGAAGACTTTCTTTTTCACCGATGATCGACCGCCACGAGTATACCTACATGGCGGTGTTTCGCGGCAGGTTGATCCACTGTAACGGATGAACCGGCCGGCGCGAAAGCCCCCGGGCGCACGGCGTCGCGGGCCTGCGCAGCTGCGGGAAATTTCTCAGCTTCCGTGCGCCACGCCGCCCGGGCTGCCGTAGGCGGACTCGCCGTGGAGCACGCCGTCGAGGCCGTCATGCTCGGTCTCCTGCTCGACGCGGAGTCCGACGACGAGATCGATCCCCTTGAGCAGCACGAACGTGACCAGGGCGGCCCACGCGCCGGCGGCCGCGACCGCGATGCCCTGCTTGGCGAGCAGGTCGAGGCCGCCGCCGGTGCCGTTGTTGAGCACCGCGCGCGCGAACAGGCCGGTCACCAGCGAGCCGGTCGCGCCGCCGATGCCGTGCACGCCGAACGCGTCGAGCGCGTCGTCGTAGCCCAGGCGAGTCTTGAGCAGCACACCGCCGTAGCAGATCATGCCCGCGGCGGCGCCGATCCCGAGCGCGACCATCGGCGAGACGTAGCCCGCGGCCGGCGTGATCGCGACCAGCGCGGCGACCAGGCCCGAGGCGACGCCGAGCATCGTCGCCTTCTTGGCGCGGAAGCCCTCGGTCATCGCCCAGGTCAGCGCACCGGCGGCGGCCGCGAGGTGGGTGTTGACCAGCGCGAGCGACGCCAGGCCGTCGGCGTGCAGCGCCGAGCCGGCGTTGAAGCCGAACCAGCCGAACCACAGGAGGCCGGCGCCGATCACCGTCATCGTCAGATCGTGCGGCGGGTGGCGCACCGCCGGATAGCCCCGGCGCTTGCCGATCACGAGCGCGCAGACCAGCGCCGAGACGCCCGACGACAGGTGCACGACGGTGCCGCCGGCGAAGTCGATCGCGCCGAGCTTGGCGAGCCAGCCGTCGGCCTGCCACGACCAGTGCGCGATCGGATCGTAGACCAGCGTGGTCCAGCCGAGGGTGAACAGGACATAGGCCGAGAACTTCATCCGCTCGGCGTACGCGCCCGAGATCAGCGCCGGCGAGATCACGGCGAACATGCACTGGTAGGCGAAGTGCGCGAGCATCGGGAACTGGTGGCTGGTGTCGAGCGCCTGGTCGCCGACGCCGGACAGGCCAAAGTACTCGAGCCCGCCGATCACGCCGTGCCACGACGGGCCGAAGCACAGGCTGTAGCCGATGATCGCGAACTGCACGGTGACGATGCCGAGCGCGAAGAAGCTGTGCATGAACGTCGACAGCACGTTCTTGCCCTGGACCATGCCGCCGTAGAACATCGCCAGTGCGGGGGTCATCAGCATCACGAGGCCGGCCGAGACCAGCAACCACGCGGTATCACCAGAATTCATCCCGCGATCGTGGTCGGGAGTATGTTTCCGGCACGTGACCGGCGCGAAAAACCTGTGCGCGCCCGGGGCGCCGGCACCGCACCGGCGCGGCGCGTCTGGCCTCGGGCTATTTCGTGCCGAACAGGCGATCGCCGGCGTCGCCGAGGCCGGGGACGATGTAGCTCTTGTCGTTGAGTCGCTCGTCGATCGCCGCGGTGTAGACCGGCACGTCGGGGTGCTGGGCGTGGAACGCCGCGAGGCCCTCGGGGCAGGTCAGCAGGCACACGAACTTGATCGATCGCGGCGAGCTCTCCTTCAGGCGATCGACGGCGGCGACCGCGGAGTTGCCGGTCGCCAGCATCGGATCGACGACGATCGCGTCGCGATCGTGCATGTTGTCGGGCACCCGGTAGTAGTACTCGACGGCGACCAGCGTCTTGGGATCGCGGTACAGGCCGATGTGGCCGACCCGCGCCGACGGCAAGATCTCGAGCATGCCGTCGAGGATGCCGCTGCCCGCGCGCATGATCGAGACCAGGACGGTCTTCTTGCCGTCGAGGATCGGCGCCATCACGGGCGCGATCGGGGTCTCGATCGGGATCAGCGTGGTCGGTAGGTCCCGGCAGACTTCGTACGCCAGGAGCATGCTGATCTCGCGAAGCAGGTTACGAAAGGTGCCGGTGCTGGTCTCCTTGGACCGCATCAGCGAGAGCTTGTGTTGGACCAGCGGATGGTCGATGACGTGGACCGTGCCTGCCATGTCGGCGGAACGTACCGCAGACACGACAGGCACGTGGCCCGCTTGCCTAGCGATGCAGGGTCGCGGAGCTCGCCACGACGGCCTGGGTGACGGTCGTGATCGACACGATTGCCGCGAGTGCGACGAAGGTGGCGAAGAGCGCGTCGCGAACCAGGCTCTTGCGCTGGCGCGTTGCAATGTTTTCTAGGTGACTCATGTTCCGGTTTCCTGTTGATGCGGCGATGCCGCGTGCCCGCCCTCTATTCACCTTCCGCGCCAACATGAGCCTGTTTGAATATCGATAGTTAGAGTGATAACTGCAGGGCGCGACGTGTCGCGTCAAACGTCGCACCCATGCCGCAGTCGCACCCATGTCCTACATCCGCGAAACTGTGGCGGATCGCGCGAGGGTCCGAAGTTCCCTCTGTGTCGCGCGTCCGAATGCGTCAATTTACATAACCGGCGGCGATGATTGCGTTCCACGGGAGCGGCGAGGCCGCGGGATCGCCCGGGATTGCCGGGATCTCGCCACCACCCACCCTGGGTCGCCGCAGGGCCGTCCGAAGCGGAAAAACCGCCGGTCAGAACACGGTGCCGTCGGACTGGATCTGGAGCGGTGGGCCGCCGCCAGCGCGGAGCTCGCGGGCGACGGCGCGGCCCGCGGCCCACGAGCCGCCTTCGAGCACGCGGGCAAGCGGAAGCTCGGCGGGTGTCTTGCCGAGGCGCTGGCGTACCGCCTCGGCGAGCCGATCGAGCAGCGCGACGGTCAACGCGCGCCACTCCACGATGACCTCGTCGCCGGGGGCGTGGACGGCAGTGCGGACCTCGTCGCGCCGGGGCGCGAGCACGCCGAGATCGAGGAACAGGCCGCCGTTTCTGTACTCGGGCAGTCCGGTCAATGCGCCGGGCTGGGCGATCGCGCGGCCGGCGCGCTCGAGCGGCTCGAACAGCGAGTAGGCGAGCCACTGCGACAGCTTGTGGAACGGCACCAAGCCGGCCGAGGGTCCGGTGCCGCCCGCGGCCGGGTGGCGCCAGACGTCGCCGAGGTTGTGGCCGCCGAGCACGATCCTCCCGGGCCAGATCGGCGCCAGGCCGTCGAGCAGGGCGCGCAGGATCTCGACCGCGTCGATCACCCTCGGGGCGCCAGCGCCGGCGCCGGGCATGCCGCCGGGTGGGGTCGTGCGCGGGACGGCGGCGGCCGCCGCCATGCCGCCGGCCGCGACCGCGTCGAGGTGGTCGATCAGCCCGCCGGGCCGGCCACCGGCGAACAGCCCCGGCGCGGCGGCGACCGCGGCGCCGAGCGCGCGGACGAGCTCGACCCGGCCGTCGAAGCCGATCAGCGGGTTGTCGGGGCCGTGCTGGAACGCCGCGGCGAGGCGCCCGGGGTCGAGCGCGGCGAGGCCGGCGGCGTTGGCGCGCAGCGGCCGCGCCGCGTCGGACGAGAACACCCCGGCGGTGAACGCGTGCAGGCTCGCGACGGCGAGGCCCTCGGAGCGCGCGAGCTCGAGGCCGGTGCCCGGCTCGCGGAACCGCCAGGCATCCCCGGCACCGGCGTCGAGCAGCACCGAGACCATGACGAGGTCGATCCAGGTCCGCGCCCGATCGTCGGGCGACAGCGCCGCGAGCCGGGCGTCGAGCGCGGCGACGCGATCGATGCCGCCGGCGCGAAAGTGGTTGATGCGCCCGTGCACCGGGATCTGTAGATCGGGGTACGCGGCGCGGGTCACCGCGACCACCCGGTCGGCCACCGCCGGCAGCGCGGCGAGGTCGATCGTGAAGTGGCGCAGCGCGCCGGCCATGCCCGCCTCGAAGATCGCCTCGCAGCGCGCACGGATCGCGAGCGGCGAGCGCAGGTACGCGATGGCCGCGGCCACGTCAGACATGCGGTAACCCTACCGCCGGGCGCGCGCCAGGTGCCAGGCCCGCCAGGCCGCGCGAGGTAACCCGCCGGAACCCGGCGCGAGCGGCCGCGGCCCCGCAGGAGGCGCGGTGGTCGGAGGCGCGGTGGTCGGAGGCGCGCTGTGTGACGGGTCGGTGCCGCCGGCGTGCGTCTGCAGCGGCCCCGTCACTTGCTCCGGCCGTCGAAGTGCTGGACCTCGAGCTTGCTCGGGTCGACGCCCTCGAGGCAGCGGACGTTGATCGCGGCCATCTCCTGGCCGCCGGGCCCGACACCGCGGGCAAACGAGTTGACGCCGCACACCTTGCAGAACAGGTGGTGGATCGCGTGCTTGTGGAACTGGTAGTCGGCCAGCGAGTCGCTTCCCTGCTCGAGGGCGAACTTCTCGATCGGCACGAAGCTGAGCAGCGTGCCGGTACGCCCGCACATCGAACAGTTGCATGCGATCACGGGCTGCGACAGGTCGGCCTCGACGGTGTAGCGCACGGCGCCACAGTGACAGCTACCGGTGTACCTGGAGGGTTCGGTCATGGCGATAGCCTGCCAAAGCCACGACCGCGCGGCTCGTCCGGATGCCGGCGAAGTCGCACCTACGGGACGGGTGGCTCGATGATCGTCCGCAGCGCCTCGACCACGGCCGCGAGGCGGTCGGGCAGCGTGGCCTGGGCGCTCGCCATCACCTGGTGCGCCGTGCCGTCGATCTGCACCGTGAGGTCGTGGATGTAGTCGTCGCCGCAGGCTCCGCACGGGTACGACGGCCCCAGCTCCGGGAACTCCGCCGCCCGGACCTTGTCGAGGAGCTCGCCGAAGGTCGCGGGATCGAGCGTGCCGCGATCGGTCACGCCCCGGCGGGTCTGTCGGGTGAACGCGCCGTCCCGCGCGACGTGCAGCGCGGTGCCGTCGCCGTCGCCGTCGAGGCCGCCGGTGACGCGGTAGTCGATGTCGTCGATCGCGCCGCCGCTCGTGCAAGCGCCGAGCGCGGCGAGCATCGAGATCCGGAGCGCAGCTCGCTGGGCGGTCATGGCGGCTAGTCCACGAGGCTGCGGCCCTTGGGCTTGGCGAGCTCGTCGAGCGCCGGCGCCTTGCCATCGGGCGTGAAGTAGCCGGCGGCCATCTTGGCGTCCATCTCGACGCGGGCGTCGGCGGGGATCAGCTCGTCCGGGATCCGGACCCGCTCGCCGACCTCGATCCCGGCGCGCACGATCGCGTCGTACTTCATGTTCGACATCGACACCAGGCGGTGGATCTTCTTGATCCCGAGCCAGTGCAGGACATCGGGCATGAGCTCCTGGAACCGCATGTCCTGGACCCCGGCGACGCACTCGGTGCGCGCGAAGTACGATGCCGCGCTGTCGCCGCCGACCTGGCGCTTGCGGGCGTTGTAGACCAGGAACTTGGTGACCTCGCCGAGCGCGCGGCCCTCCTTGCGGAAGTAGACGATCAGGCCGACCCCGCCGGCCTGGGCGCCGCGGATGCACTCCTCGATCGCGTGGGCGAGGTACGGCCGGCAGGTGCAGATGTCCGAGCCGAAGACATCGGAGCCGTTGCACTCGTCGTGGACGCGCGCGGTCAGCGTCACGCCGGGATCGGCGAGCCGCGTCGGATCGCCGAACATGTAGATCGTCTGGCCGCCGATCGGCGGCAGGAACACGTCGAGGTCACCGCGGGTGACCAGCTCGGGGAACATCCCGCCGGTCTGCTCGAACAGCGTGCGGCGCAGCTCGCTCTCGGTGCAGCCGAAGCGCTTGGCGACACCCGGCAGGTACCACACCGGCTCGGTCGCGGCCTTGGTCACCGCGATCTCGCGCGCCGACTTGACGATCTTGCCATCGACGGTGAGCCGGCCGGCCTCGATCGCATCGACGATCTCGGGCATGTCGATGTGCGCCTTGGTGACCGCGATGGTCGGGCGGACGTCGTAGCCCTTCTGGAGGAAGTCACGGAACACGTCGGAGACCACCGCGCCGTAGGGGTCGATCGAGACGATCTTCTCGGGGTCGTGCCACGCGGGGTAGGGACCGATCGGATCGGTCGGCGACGTGTTGGTCAGATCGGGGACGTGCTGCGGATCGAGCGCCTTGGCGGCGATCGCGAGCGCGCGGTACACCGCGTAGCTGCCGGAGTGGGTGCCGATCACGTTGCGGTGGTCGGGCGTGGTCAGCGTGGCGATGATCGGACCGCGGGTGGCCGGATCGGCCGCCCCCCAGTGGATCGGGGTCGGCTTCGCGCTGCCCGCACCGGGATGCGAGGTCAGCTTGATGTGCTTGGACTTGTGCTTGGGGACCATCGCTCGGGGCGTTCGGTGCAGGGCATCAACAGTGGCACGAAGGCCCGGGCCGGTAAAGCAAGCGGCATTTCGGGCGCTGCCGACGGGGTTGCGACGGTCGTGTCGCGTCGTGCCGCGTCGCGTTGGCAGCGTGGTGGCGGGTCGAGCGCGCCGCGTGCGTGGACCGGCTAAGCTAGCCGCCGGTGCATCGGTTGCCGGCTCCCGTGGCTCCCGTGGCGCTTGCAGCGCTCGCGATGCTTGCGGGCTGCGGCCTGCCCGATGGCGACTACTTCGGCCGCGCCGCCGGGCGGGCGGACGCGATCGACCCGACGCACTTCCGGTGGTGCAGCCAGGGCGAGCCCGACCACCTCGATCCGACGCTGGCGTGGAGCACCGCGTCGTGGCAGCTGGTCGCGACACTGTTCGATGGGCTCACGACGTTCGGGCGCGACGGGCTGCCGGTGCCGGGCCTGGCGACGCGCTGGGACGTCGCGGACGACCTCCGCACGTTCACGTTCCACCTCCGGCACGACGCGCACTGGTCGAACGGACGGCCGGTCACCGCGTACGACGTGGCGCACAGCGTGTTCCGCGTCGCGCACCCGCTGACCGGATCGTCCAACGCCGACCAGCTGGCGTCGATCAAGGGCGCGACGGCGTACCTCGAGCGCCGCGTGCTCGTGCTGCGCCGCGCGGCCGGGCCGTACCGTGCCGGCGACGTGGTCGAGGTCGTCGGCGAGCCGGCGGTCGATGTCAGCGCGCGGACCGGCGCGCGGCCGCTCGCGCTGCGCGACCTCGGCGGGGCGCCGGGCGCGGCGTACGCGGTGGTGCCACCGGGCGCGCCGGTGACACTGATGATGATCAGCGGGGGCCGCGCGACCTTGCCGTCGCCCGATGGCGCGGCCTGGGCGTACGTGTTCTGGGCGCGAGATCGCGAGGGCGTCGGCGGCTGGGTCCCGGCGCGCGAGCTCGACGGCGAGCCGGACGGCAACGCGGTGGTACGGGTCCGCCGCGCCGCTGCCAAGGACACCCCCATCTCGCGGGTAGGCGGCCGGAGGGTGCCGCGCGATGCCGCCGGCGGTGCACCCGACCGCGCGCCGGGCGGTGCGCCCGAGGGTGCGCCCGACGGTGTGCCGGGTGGCGTGCCCGGGGTGGCGCCCAGGCGCGTGCCGGGTGGCGTGCCCGGCGCTGCGCCGGGCGGCCTGCCGGGTGGTACGCCCGACGGCGATCGCCCGGTCGTGACCGTCCGCGCGCGCGACGTCGTGCACTCGACCGACGCGATCGGCGTCGCCGTCCCCGATCCGTACACCATCGTGTTCGAGACCGCGGACCCGACGCCGTACTTCGTCGCGCTGACCGCGATGATCGGGCTGCGCGCGTCGCCGATCGAGGCCTGGTCGCGCTGGCCCCGGCGCTGGGATCGGCCCGAGCACATCATCACCTCGGGGCCGTTCCACCTGGTCGCCTGGGAGGAGCGCGATCGGATCGAGCTGGTGCGCTCGCCGACCTACTGGGACCGCGGCGCGGTCAAGCTCGCGCGGTTCACCTCGCTGTCGATGGACGACCAGGCGGCGTCGACCAACGCGTACTTCACCGGCGCGTGCGACGCGACCGCGGCCAACACCGTGCCGTCGAGCTACCTGCCGGCAATCAACGGCGAGCTGCGCGGCGGCCGGGCCTACAAGGACTACCAGGTGGCGCCGTTCCTCGGCGTATATTTCCTGTGGATCCAGAGCCAGAAGCTGCCCAACCGCCACCTGCGCCGTGCGCTGGCCCTGGCGATCGACCGCAGCGCCGTGCCGCGGTTCACGCACGGCGGCGAGATCCCGACGGCGCAGCTGACGCCGGGCACGCCGATCGCGCGGCTGTCCGCCGCCGAGCGCGCCGCCTGCGGGGTCACCGAGGCCACGCCGGGCGTCGCGCTACTCATGGCCGATGGCCAGTGCTACGTGCCGCCGCCCGGGCTCGACCACGACCCGGCGGCCGCGCGCCGCGAGCTCGCGCTGGCCCGCGCCGAGGGCGGCGTGCCCGATCACCCGATCGAGTACCGCTACAACGCCGGCAGCGAGGGCCACAAGCAGATCGCGGAGTACCTCCAGGCGGCCTGGGCGCAGATCGGCGTGCCGGTGCGGATCGTCGCCCAGGAGTGGAACTCGCTGCTCGATGACACCCAGCGCGGCGAGTTCGAGATCAGCCGGTTCGGCAACGTCGGCAACATGGTCGACCCCGAATCCGAGTTCCTGGTCCTCCTGCGCTGCGCGTCCGCCGGCAACCGCGGCCGGTACTGCTCGCCGCGGTTCGAGCAGCTCATGGACGAGGCGCGCACGCTGACCGACCCCGGGGCGCGCAACGCGCGGCTGCGCGACGCCGAGGCCGTGATGATCGAGGACGCGCCGCTCGTGCCGATCTACATCCTGACCCAGAAGCACCTGATCGAGCCCTACGTCCAGGGCTACGCGACCAACCTGATCGATCAGCCGCCGCTGTGGCGGATCTGGATCGACCCCGGGGCGCGGCCGCGGTGATCCGGTTCGTCGCCGGGCGGCTGGTCGCCAGCGTCGCGATCGTGTTCGCGGTCGCAACCGCGAGCTTCGTCTTGCTCCACGCCGCGCCGGGCGGTCCGTTCGATACCGAGCAGCGGCGCTCCGCCGCGGTGCAGCGCGCGATGGAGGACCGCTACGGCCTGCACCAGCCGCTGTGGCGCCAGTACGGCCATGCGATGGCCGCGCTCGCGCACGGTGATCTCGGCGTGTCGATGAAGCGCGACGTCTCGGTGGCGCGGCTGATCGCCGAGCACGGCCCGATCAGCGCGCTGCTCGGCCTGCTCGCGCTCGCCGCCGCGCTGGTGCTCGGGGTCGCCGCCGGCGCGGTCGCGGCGTGGCGGCGCAACACCTGGGTCGACCACCTGGTGATGACCGGCGCGCTGATCGGGATCTCGATCCCGGCGTTCGTGCTCGGGCCGCTCTTGATCGCGGCGATCTCGCTCGATCTCGGCTGGCTGCCGCCGGCGCGGGTCGACGGCGCGCGCTCGCTGATCCTGCCGGCGATCACGCTCGGCGCGATCTACCTGGCGACGATCGCGCGGCTGACCCGCGGCGGCCTGCTCGACGTGCTCGACCACGACTTCGTGCGCACCGCGCGCGCCAAGGGCCTGTCCGAGCGCGCCGTGATCGCGCGCCACGCGCTGCGGGTCGGGATCACGCCGGTCGTGAGCTACCTCGGCCCGGCGACCGCGGCGCTGATCTCGGGCTCGTTCGTGGTCGAGAAGATCTTCCAGATCCCGGGGCTGGGCACCTACTTCGTGACCAGCGTCGCCGAGCGCGACTACCCGGTCGTCACCGGCGTGTTCGTGTTCTACGCCGCGCTGCTCGCGCTGCTGAACCTCGTGGTCGACCTGGCCTACGGCGCGCTCGATCCGCGGGTCCGCGAGAGCTCGCCATGACCGGCGGCGGCGAGCGCTGGCGGCGCTGGCGCGGCAACCGGATGGCGGTGGCCTGCGCCGCAGTGTTCGTCGCCGTGGCGGCGGCGTGCTACCTCGGGCCGCCGGTCGCCGGGGCATTCGGCCTCGACGCGACCGCCATCGACCCGCGGCTCGGCGCGACCCCGCCGGGGGCGGCGCACTGGTTTGGCACCGACACACTGGGCCGCGACATGCTGGTCCGGGTGATGATCGGCGGCCGGATCGCGATCGCGGTCGCGGTGGTCGCCGCGGCGATCGCGGTCGCGATCGGCGTCAGCTACGGCGCGATCGCGGCCTATGCCGGCGGTGCGATCGACAACGTCATGATGCGGATCGTCGACGCGCTCTACGGCTTCCCGACCCTGGTGCTGGTCATCGTAGTGATGGCGGTGACCGGCACGCAGTCGCTGGTCGCGCTGTTCGGGCTGATCGGCGCGATTTCGTGGCTGACGATGGCGCGGATCACCCGCGGCCAGGTCCTGGCGCTGCGGCGCCGCGAGTTCGTCGAGGCGGCGCGGGCGATCGGCGTGCCGCCAGCGCGGATCCTGGCGCGCCACGTGCTGCCCAACGCGATCGGGCCGCTGATCGTCTACGCGACCCTGGCGCTGCCGCAGGTGATGCTGACCGAGGCGCTGCTGTCGTTCCTGGGCCTCGGGGTCCAGGCGCCGCTGGCGTCGTGGGGCACGCTGGTCACCGAGGGCAGCTCGCAGATCGTCGTGTACCCGTGGCTGCTGGTGTTCCCGGCCGTGGTGATGGGCATGGCGATCGTGTCGCTCAACTTCGTCGGCGATGGTCTGCGTGACGCGCTGGATCCGCGCACCGGCCCGGCCGGCCGCGGCGGCCCCGGTGCGCGTCAGCCCGGATCGCGTCCGTCCGGATCGCGTCCGTCCGGATCGCCTCAGGCCGGATCGCCTCAGGCCGGATCGCGGTAGCGCACCGCGGAGTGGACCAGGCTCGGCGCCGGGAGCTGCGCATCGCGGAACGCGCGGCCCATCGCGTCGAGGCTGCCGTAGCCGACGGCCTTCGCGACGTCGCTCGGCGTGCCTTCGGGGGCCGACAGCAGCAGCACCGCGGCGCGCAGCCGCAGGATCCGCATCGCGTCGCGGAACCCGGCG
>DASWRS010000194.1:0-4644 GCA_036403075.1 Kofleriaceae bacterium | reverse complement strand
TCGCGGAACGCGCGGCCCATCGCGTCGAGGCTGCCGTAGCCGACGGCCTTCGCGACGTCGCTCGGCGTGCCTTCGGGGGCCGACAGCAGCAGCACCGCGGCGCGCAGCCGCAGGATCCGCATCGCGTCGCGGAACCCGGCGCCGAACAGGTTGAACGTCCGGGTCAGGTCGCCGAGGTCGCGGCCGAGCTGGCGCAGCGACAGCCCGGCGAGCCCGGCGATCTGCTTGAGCGACGCCGAGGTCGCGAGGTCCTGGTACAGCGGGCGCATCACCGACCAGACCCGCAGGAACCGCTCGGGCTCCTCGGCGACGACGCTCGCCGCCAGGTCGGCGCTCAGCACGCCGGTGGCGCCGAGCAGGCTGACCAGGTGGTGCACCGCGGGTTCGCCCGGGCTGGCCGCGAGCGCGTGGTAGGCGCTCCAGACCCGGTCGTCGAGCGCGACCGCGCCGTGGCCGAGGCCGATCGGCCGGCGCAGGTCCGGGCCCGGGACCCGGATCTCGACGATCGTGCAGCGCGCGCCGGACGAGCGGAACGTGATCGCGCCCGGCACGACGCGGTCGAACTCGGTCTCGGCGAGCACGAACGCGCACGGGCCATGGATCGGCGGCGTGCCGGCGGCGGCGAACGTCCCCGACAGCTGGGCAAACAGGTGGACGAACGCGCTCGGGCCCTTGGCCGGCGGCGCGAACGCGGTGTCGAACACCAGGCGGTCGCGCCGCACCATGTGGACCCGCATCCGGCGCTCGAGGAACGCGGTCGACTCGAGCGTGCTGCCTCCGAACTCGAGGTGACTCTGCGCCGACAGCACTACTTGCACTCGAGGACCGCGGGACACGACGCCGACTGCGTGACGCAGGCGATGTGGCGCTGGACCTTGGCCGCGCTGTTCTCGACGTCGTGCTCGAGCGCGGCGCAGGCGGCGACGCACTCCTTCTCGTCGAACGGCAGCTTGCTGCCGGTCGAGTCGATGCACTCCGCCTCGCGCTTGCAGACCTCCTTGCAGGCGGTGCTCCGGGGCTCGGTGCAGCCGGCCCAGGCGATCAAACCGACGAGGAGGACGCGCATCGCGTCCGGCAGTATACGCCGATCATCGATCCTCGGCCGACTTGACGATCTCGGGGATGAAGTCGCGCCGGAAATGGATCAGCGAGCCGGCCGGCGCGAACCGCAGGAGCCGCAGGGCGATGTCGTCGGGCCGGGCCGCCGCGCCGGCGACGTCCTCGGGGGGCAGCGTGAGCTCGCAGGTCTTGCCGGCCTTGCGCGCCCGCGCACAGTCGTCGGTGACCATCCGGGTCGGCTCGGTCACGCGCGGGTCGGCCCGGGCGGCGGGCGGGGGCGCCGGATCGGCGCGCGCGGGCAGCGCAGGGAGGCCGAGGCTGGAGGTCCACACCGCGAGAGCGAGCACGCTGCGCATGGCGACAGGACACGGCGGGCGGCGGTCCGGTTGCGCGGCGGGCGCCGGACGGCGGCCGCGGTTAGGCGGGACCGGAAGAACGAGCGTTTTCCGCCGCGGCCGGGCGGGACCGGAAGGGACGGGCTTCGTCCGCCTCGTCGGTGGCGGCCGGAGATCGCCTGGCCGGCCGTGGGCCTCGCGGCTCCAGCATCGGCATCGCAGCAAAGGCGGTACCGCGCCTCGATGCGGTCGATGTTACACTGAGCGCTCCATGGTCGACGTCGGGGCGGCTCCGATCGATCGCTACGTCGTCCTCGAGCACCTGTCCGAGGGCGGGATGGGGGCGATCTACGTCGGCAAGAAGCTCGGGGCCGGCGGCTTCGAGATGGAGGTCGTGCTCAAGCAGCTGCTGCCGGAGTTCACCCAGCAGGAGGAGTTCATCGACCTGTTCCTGCGCGAGGCCAAGCTGTCGGCCACGCTCGATCACGCCAACATCGTCCACACCATCGACCTGGTGACCGCCGGCGGCGAGTACTTCATCGTGATGGAGTACCTGCCGGGTGGCGATCTGCGGACGCTGCTCAAGAAGGCCAAGCGCCGGGGCAAGCGGTTCTCGCCCGCGGCGGCGATCCACATCTGCCGCGAGGTGCTGTCCGCGCTGGCCTACGCCCACGTCAAGCGCGACTTCGAGGGCAACCCGCTCAAGCTGATCCACCGCGACGTGTCGCCGTCGAACATCCTGGTGTCGTACGCCGGGGAGGTCAAGCTGACCGACTTCGGCATCGCCAAGGCGGCCACGCACAACTCTCTGTTCTACAAGGTCAAGGGCAAGATCGGCTACATGTCGCCCGAGCAGGCCAAGAGCGAGGCGCTCGACCACCGCTCGGATCTGTACTCGCTCGCGGTGTGCATGTACGAGGTCCTGACCGGTGAGCGCCTGTTCGTCCACGCCGGCCTCACGACGTCCGCGGACGAGATCTACTCGCAGCCGGTGCCGGTGGTGTCGCGCAAGGTGCCGGGCCTGACCCCCGATCTCGACGCGATCATGAACAAGGCGCTCGCGCTGTCGCCCGACGCCCGGTTCCAGACCGCGGGCGAGTTCCAGGAGGCGCTGACCCGCTGTGCCCACCGCAACGGCCTCCTGGTGTCGGCGCCCGAGGTCGCGAGCGAGCTGCTCGACCTGTGCGGCCCGCCGGATCAATGGCGCGGCGAGGACGACGACGACGACCTGGGCTACGTCCGGCGCGCCGCGACCGAGGTCTATCACGGCAGTGACGACGAGGACGAGGACGCCGCCGCCGGCGCCGGGCCGCCGTCGATCCACGGGATCCCGAGCCGGATCTCGAGCTCGCGGATCTCGCGGCCCAGGACCGAGATCGCCAGGCTCGGCGGGGTGGTCGAGCTGACGTCGATCATCAACATGATCGATCTCGAGAACCAGCACCGTGAGGCGCTCGGCGGCAAGTCGCTCGTCGATCCCGGCCTGGGCGTCGGGCTCGACTCCGGCCCGCGGCTGTTCGATCCGGGCCCCCGGGCGGTGCAAACGTTGCCCGGGCTGCCGCCGGGACCGGCGATGCAGCCGATGCCGCAGCGGCGGGCGGATCCGGGCGACGTGATGCCGACGCAGCCGCGGCAACCACCGCGGTCGATGGCGCAGGCCATGCCGCCGGTGCCGGCGGCGCTCAGCCAGCCGCCGAGATCGCTGGCGCCGAGCGATCAGATTCCGACGCAGCCGCTGGCGGTGCCGCGGCCCAGGCAGATGCCGCCATTTCAGGTGCCAGGCCGGACGAGATCGCAAGCCAGGAAGCGATCATTTCTACGGCCCTGGATGGTGATCGTGGCCATGATCCTCGCCGCGGCCGTGGCAGGTGTGGTGATCGCGATGTCAGGACCGAACGTCTCGCTGCAACACGGCAAGTAGCGCGGCGTATTTACAGTCCCGGGACCCGAGGCTACGATGGCAAAGCTCGGGACAGATGACGCGCGACCGCTCCAACGTCACGGCCCTGCTCGACGACGCACCGTCGTACTCGCGGCAGAACCAGGGTGGCATCTTCGTGGTCATCAAGGGACCCGACCGCGGCGAGGCCGTGCGGCTGACCGGCGATCCGGTGTCGTTCGGCTCCGGCGCACAATGTAGCCTGGTGCTCACCGACAAGACCGTGTCGCGCAAGCACCTCGAAGCCCAGCTGACCGGCGACGAGGTCCTGATGCTCGACTGCGGTTCGACCAACGGGTCGTTCATCCAGGGCTCGCGGTTCGAGAAGATCTCGATCGGGTTCGGCGCCGAGGTCAAGCTCGGCCGCACCGTCATCAAGTTCCTGCCCGACGAGGAGATCGTCGAGCCCGAGCCGAGCACGCAGGCAGTGTTCGGCTCGATCGTGGGCGGCGATACCAAGATGCGGCAGATGTTCACGCTGCTCGAGGACGTGGCCGCGACCAACGCGACGGTGCTGATCGAGGGCGAGACCGGCACCGGCAAGGAGCTGATCGCCGAGGAGGTCCACAACCACTCGCCGCGCAAGGACGGCCCGTTCGTCGTGTTCGACTGCGGCTCGGTGCCGCGCGAGCTGATCGAGTCGATGCTGTTCGGCCACGTCAAGGGCAGCTTCACCGGCGCGATCACGGACCGCCGCGGCGCGTTCGCCGAGGCCCACGGCGGCACGATCTTCCTCGACGAGATCGGCGAGATGGCGCTCGATCTGCAGCCGTCGCTGCTCCGCGTGCTCGACAAGCGCGCGGTGCGCAAGGTCGGCTCGAACACCTACGAGAAGATCGACGTCCGCGTGGTCGCGGCGACCAACCGCGACCTGCGCGCCGAGGTCGCCAAGAAGGCGTTCCGCGAGGACCTCTACTACCGGCTCGCGGTGATCCGGGTCAGCGTGCCGCCGCTGCGCGAGCGCGGCAGCGACATCCCGCTGTTGATCAGCCACTTCGTCAACAACTTCGGACCGGGCCTGACGATCACGCCGGAGGACATGGCGCGCCTGGTTCGCCACAGCTGGCCGGGCAACGTGCGCGAGCTGCGCAACGTGATGGAGCGCGCCTGCCTGCTCGCCCGCGGCTCGTCGATCAACCTCGAGGACGCGCTGGTCAGCGAGGCCGCGCCGAGCCTGGGCATCCGCACCGACCTGCCGTTCAAGGAGGCCAAGGGCCAGCTGGTCGAGATGTTCGAGCGCGAGTACATCGAGGACCTGATGCGGCGCCACAAGATGAACCTCTCCGCCGCCGCCCGCGAGGCCCAGATCGA
>DASWRS010000193.1:0-20849 GCA_036403075.1 Kofleriaceae bacterium | reverse complement strand
ATCGTCCGGCGCGCGAGCCCGCCGGGCGCGAGGTTCCGAATGCTCGGCGGTGGCTCCGGGCCGGCCGCATTCATCGGTCTGCCCGGTTGCTCTTTCGTCGCGTGTTCGTAAGATAGCGCCGACCACCACCAGGAGCGCTTCCATGGCTGACGAGAAGACCCGAGGTCTCTTGCGTAGGGAATTCGTGAAGACCGTCGGCGCCGCGGCGCTCGCCGGGCCGCTGATCTACACGTCGAAGAAGGCGCGAGCGAAGGACAAGAAGACGCTCAAGATCATGCAATGGAAGCACTTCGTGCCGGACTACGACAAGTGGTTCGACGGAGTGTTCGCCAAGGCCTGGGGCGAGAAGCACGACACCGACGTGATCATCGATCACATCGTCAACACCGAGCTCAACACCCGGGCCGCCGCCGAGGTCTCGGCCAAGCGCGGCCACGACCTGTTCATGTTCCTGTCGCCGCCGGCCGCGTTCGAGCAGCAGACGATCGACATGACGCACGTCTACCAGGAGGTCGAGAAGAAGCACGGCAAGATGATCGACCTGGCCCACAAGTCGACCTTCAATCCCAAGACCAAGCGGTACTTCGCGTTCTCGGACTCCTACGTCCCCGACCCGGGCAATTTCCACAAGGAGTGGTGGGCCGAGGCCGGGTTCCCCAACGGCCCCGATACCTGGGACGATCTGCGCAAGGGCGCCAAGAAGATCCGCGACAAGACCGGCCGGCCGTGCGGGATGGGCCTGTCGCAGGAGCTCGACACCAGCATGGCGCTGCGCGCGCTGCTGTGGTCGTTCGGCGGCGCCGAGCAGGACGAGGCCGGCAAGATCGTCATCAACTCGAAGGAGACGGTCGAGGCGCTGAAGTTCATGAAGGCGCTGTACTCGGAGTCGCAGACGCCCGAGGTCTTCACCTGGGATCCGTCGTCGAACAACCGCGCGATGCTCGCCGGCCAGGTCTCGTACGTGCAGAACGCGATCTCGGTGACCCGCACGGCGGAGAAGGACAAGAACCCGATCGCCGCCAAGATCGGCATCTCCAAGGCGCTCAAGGGCCCGGTCCGGCGGATCGCCGCCGAGCACGTCATGGACTCCTACGTGATCTGGAACTTCGCCGAGAACAAGGACGGCGCGCAGCAGTTCCTGATCGACTACATCGACGCGTTCCGCGACGGCTTCACCGCCGGCCGGTACTACAACTTCCCGTGCTTCGAGAAGACCGTCCCCGATCTGCAGAAGGCGATCGCCAGCGATTCCACGGTGCAGCCGGCCGACAAGTACAGCGTGCTGAGCGACGTCCTGACCTGGACGACCAACGTCGGCTATCCCGGGTTCGCGAGCGCCGGGATCGACGAGGCGTTGCGCACGTTCGTGATGCCGACCTGGTTCGCCAAGGCCGCGCGCGGCGACGAGACGCCCGAGAACGCCGCCAAGGCGATGGAAGCCGAGTACAAGCGCGTGTTCGCGCGCTGGAAGTAGCCCGAGAACCCCGAACCCCATGGCCATCGTAGAGACCCGCGCGGTCACCAAGGTCTTCAAGGCTGGAACGCTGGGGGCCGTCAACGACGTCGACCTCCGCACCGAGGAAGGCGAGTTCCTGGTCTTCCTCGGGCCGTCGGGTTCGGGCAAGACCACGCTGCTCCGCATGATCGCGGGGCTCGAGGTGCCGACCTCGGGCGAGATCCTGATCGGCGGCGAGGTGGTCAACGACCTCACGCCGCGCGAGCGCCGGATCGCGATGGTATTCCAGAGCTACGCGCTGTATCCCCACCTCAGCGTCTACAAGAACATCGCGTTCCCGCTCAAGGCCCAGGCCGTCCCCAAGGACCAGCACCGCAAGAAGGTCGAGTGGGCCGCCGGGCTGCTCGGCATCGGCCACCTGCTGGAGCGCAAGCCGCGCGAGCTGTCGGGTGGCGAGCGCCAGCGGGTCGCGGTGGCGCGGGCGATCGTGCGCGAGCCCAGCGTGTTCCTGCTCGACGAGCCGCTGTCGAACCTCGACGCCAAGCTCCGGGCCTCGGCGCGCGCCGAGCTCGAGCAGTTCCACCGCCGCGTCGGCACCACCACGATCTACGTCACCCACGACCAGGTCGAAGCGATGGCGATGGGCGATCGCGTCGTGGTGCTCCACAAGGGCGTGGTCCGGCAGATCGGCACGCCGAAGCAGGTCTACGACGATCCGGCGGATACGTTCGTGGCGACCTTCCTCGGCTCGCCGCCGATGAACCTGCTCGAGAATGGCGGCCTGATCGTCGGCTTCCGGCCCGAGCACGTGGTTCCGGTCGCGCTCGCGCCGAGCGCCGCGCTCAAGCTCGAGCTCAAGATCCACAACGTCGAGTACCTGGGCTCGGAGTGGATCGTCTACGGCAAGCCCGAGGGCGACCGCGCCCCCGACAAGATGGTGATCTCCCGGCTGCCGACCGCCGACCTCGAGATCGGGACCCGCCACACGTTCGCCGTCGCCGAGCACCACCTCCGGTTCTTCGACAAGGCGACCGAGAAGCGCGCGCCGGCGAGGGCGCTGTCGTGGCCGTGACCGGAGCGCCGCGGGCCAGGAAGCGGGGCAAGCGGTCGTCGGGGTTCGGGCTCGGCGTCGCGATGTTCCTGCCCGCCGTGGTCTACGTCCTGCTGCTGGTCGCGGTGCCGTTCGGCATGGCGTTCTTCTACGCGTTCAGCGACGCGCGGATCGGCTCGGGCGGCGAGCACTTCGTCGGCTTCGACAACTTCGCCAGCGTCCTCGAGAACCCGACGTTCCGCAAGGCGCTCGGCAACTCGTTCATCTTCACGATCTCGTCGCAGGTCCTGGTCCTGATCGGCTCGACCGCGCTCGCGCTCGCGCTCAAGGACAAGTTCCGCGGCCGCGGCTTCGTCCGGTTCCTGATCCTCCTGCCCTGGGTGGCGCCGATCTCGCTCGGCGCGATCGGCTGGAAGTGGATCCTCGACTCGATCTACAGCGTCGTGAACTGGGTGCTGATCGCGGTGCACCTGGTCAAGCCGTTCGACAAGCCGATGTGGCTCGGCCAGCCGTCGCTGGCGATGATCTCGGTGATCGTCGTCCACACCTGGCGGCTATTGCCGTTCTCGACCGTGATCCTGCTCGCCGGGCTGACCGCGATCCCGCGCGACATCCCGGAGGCCGCCGCGGTCGACGGCGCCGGGTTCTGGCGCACGCTGTTCGAGATCACGCTGCCGATGCTGCGGCCGATCCTCAACGTCGCGATGCTGTTCGGCATCGTGTTCACGTTCACCGACATGATCGTGGTCTACGTGCTGACCGCGGGCGGGCCCTACGACTCGACCCAGGTCCTGCCGTCGCTCGCGTTCTTCACCGGCATCCAGGGCAGCGACCTCGCGGCCGGCGCGGCGATCTCGCTGTTCCTCGTGCCGCTCCTGGTGATCGTCGCCTTGCTCATGCTGCGCGTCGCGCACCGCGCGGAGGTCACCTGATGGCGCGGCGCCGCGGACAGGATCGGGCGCTGAGCCGGCGGATCGGCCGCGGGCTCGTGATCGCGTTCTTCATGGTGTTCCTGGGATTCCCGTTCTACTGGATGCTGATCACGATCTTCAAGCAGAACGCGGACCTCTACGAGACCGAGAACAACCCGTTCATCTTCAACGCCTCGCCGACGCTCGAGAACCTGCGCCTGTTGTTCTACGAGACCGGGTTCGTGCGCTGGCTCGGCAACACCGCGCTGGTCGGCATCCTGGTCGTCGGCATCACGCTCGTGCTCGCGCTCCCCGCCGCGTATTCGCTGGCACGGCTGACCGGCAAGTGGGGCGGGCGGCTCGGCATCCTGATCTTCCTGACCTATCTGGTGCCGCCGACCCTGCTGTTCATCCCGCTGTCGCGGATCGTCGCGCTGCTCGGGCTCCAGGACAGCATCTGGTCGCTGGTGATCGTCTACCCGAGCTTCACGATCCCGTTCTCGATCTGGCTCCTGATGGGGTTCTTCAAGTCGATCCCCAGGGAGCTCGAGGACGCCGCGATGGTCGACGGCCTGACCCGGTTCGGCGCGTTCATCAAGCTCGTGGTCCCGATGTCGACCTCGGGGATCCTCACCGTCGTGATCTTCACGTTCACGCTGGTGACCCAGGAGTTCGTCTACGCGCTGACCTTCATCTCGCCCGAGTCGCACCAGATGCTGAGCGTCGGCGTGCCGACCTACCTGATCCTCGGCGACGTGTACTTCTGGGGCTCGCTGATGGGCGGCTGCCTGATCGCCAGCGTCCCGATCGCGCTGGTCTACAACCTGTTCCTCGATCGCTTCATCGCCGGCTTCACCGTCGGCGCGGTGAAGTAGCTAGCTCCGCCAGATCCCGATCACGTGCGGGGCGCCGGTCGCCGGGTCGCGCGCGACGTGGACGAAGGTCGGGCCGCTGGACAGGCCGGGCCGCACGGTCTCGATCTCGACGATCGTGTAGCCGTCGCCGTCGGGCGTCAGCGACAGCGCGACGCAGGCGCGGCCGCCGGACACGGCCTGGGCGCCGGCGCTGCCGAGCTTGCCGGAGTCGCGGTCGTAGCGCGTGACCTCGTAGCGGGTCGCGCCGGCCTGCGCCAGGCGGTGGCTGATCGCGAGGTCGTCGAAGCACAGCCGGTCGTCGTACGCGGTGAACCGATCGAGCGGATTGACCCGAGAGAACCAGTACGCCATCGTGGCGCGCTGGCGCGCGACCAGAGTGTCGGTGATGTACTCGGTCGCGCGCGGATCGCTCAGCTGCCCGGTCTCGACGACGGCGTGGATCTGCGCGCGGGTGAACCGGGCGAGGATCTTCGCGCCCCAGAAGCCATCGAAGCGGTCGCTCTCGAGGAACGGCTGGTAGACCGGATAGTCGGTGACCCAGCGGCCCGGATCGAACGACGCGGCCTCGAACAGCCCGACGCCGCGGAGCGTGGGGGCCTCCCGGCCCTCCCACGACCGCCGGACCAGGCCGAATTCGACGAGCGACCTCGCGATCTCCGCCAGGTCGATCACGTACCGGTGGCCGCGCCGCGGATCGTGGCCGGTCGTGGCCATCACGCCCAGGCTCTTGCCGAAGTCGAGCAGGTAGTGCTTGACGTAGTGGATCTTCGGGTCGCCGCGGTCGGCGACCCAGCTGTCGAGGAAGTTGCTCTCCTGGATGTCGACGTGATCGAGCCACGCGAACATCGGGTACGCACCGCGCAGGTCGCGGCGCAGCTCGTGCGGGATCCGGTCGTTGCGATCGTCGCCGCGCGTGCCCTCGGCCGGGTGGCCGCCGAGCGCCTTGCCCTGGATCCAGCGCGACGCCAGCGCGCGCATCCGGCCGTCGGGGCCGACGTCGATCGTCGCCAGCCGCCGGTCGACCTCGGCCTGATCCAGCGGGTGCTTGTCGCCGAACAGGTCGGTCTGCTTGGCGTCGCGCGCGACCACGAGGTCGCCCTTGTCGACGTGGACGACGAAGTCCTCGCTGGTGTTGTACCCGCAGGCCCACAGGAGCTTGTCGACGATCACATGGGTCGCGCTCTCCTGCTCGGGGTATCCCGGCGGATCGAACTTGACCAGGAACTTCTCACCGCGCGTGTCCTCGATCAGGAAGCCGAGGTCGCCGTTGCCGGCCTTGGTGCTCTTGATCTTCCACGGCTTGTGCAGCTCGGGGCTGTCGAGGGTCAGCGGGCCATTGGTCAGCTCGTCGATCGACAGGTCGCGGACGCCGATCCGGTTGATGAACCAGGTCGAGTCCGGCACCTCGTCGAGCGCGTTGACCCCGAGCGCGCGGCGCGGGCGCGGCAGCTCGAGTGCGCGCTCGATCCGGCGGTACAGGATCGCGTCGTAGTGATAGAGGTCGACCAGGAAGTCGCGCGACGCGGGCGGCCGGGGCACGTCGAGCCGGTCGTCGATCGCGGCGACCGGCGGCCGGTTGACGAACCGGACCGGCGGCACGGGCGGGCGGCTCGCGCACGCACCGAACAGCACGGGCAACAGGGCAGGCAGCACCTTCCACGACGGCTTCATCGGCGCCTCACACGTTCGTCGAGGTCGTAGACCGGGTTGAACGACAGGTTCACGAACAGGCCACCGTCGATCGATGACCCGATGCTGCCCTCGAGCACGAAGCTCTCGACCCGGTGGGCCTCGATCGCCAGGCCATAGCCCATGCGGAGGTGGTCGATCGACAGGTCGGTCAGCTCCGGGTAGACCCGGCCGGCATCGACGAACACGTTGGCCGAGAACCACTGCGACAGGTCCCACTCGTAGGCCAGCGAGCCGAACACGGCGACCCGGTCGCGGAACTGATCGAGCGCGTAGCCGCGCAGCCAGGTCGGGCCGCCGAGCTTGGGCAGCTCGGTGAACGGCACGTCGTCGCGCCGGCCGGTCACCGCCTCGCCGTGGAGGTGGCCGATCAGCACGCGCGGCCCCTCGGCGAGCCGCAAGAACTTCTGGGCATCGAAGCCGTAGCGCCAGAAGTCCGGTCCGTCGTCGAGCCGGTGCATCCGCCCGGCGAACACCGCCGCCAGCTCGCCGGCGCTGTACACCGCCGGCGGCTCCATGATCGTGGTCGCGCGCCGCGAGTCCCAGCGCAGCTCGAGCTCGGCATAGCCGTAGCGCACGCCGTTCCAGCCGACCACGCCACGCGTGTCGTAGAACTCGGTCAGCGACTCGCCGGTATCGGGAGCGCCGAACTGGAGCTCGGACACCGCGGCGGCGGGGCGGATGTGCACGCGCGACGACGGGCGGTAGTCCGCGACCATCGAGAGCCGCGCGCGGGCCTGGCGATAGTGGCTCTCGATCGAGGTCGGATCGAGCAGCGGATTGATCGGCGCGGCCGCGCTCTCGGCCCGGGCGCCGTTGCCGATGCCGTAGAACGCGTCGTGCGGTCGGCGCTCGTAGCCGGCATCGAGCTGCAGCGACAGCTGCTTGCCGAGCCGGTCGCCGGTGGCAAAGCTCGCGGAGTAGATCTGGCGGTAGCGGTTGCCGATCGAGAACTCGGCGCCGAGGTGCTCCTTGTCGCCGAACAGGTCGCGGTGCACGAACCCGGCGCCGCCGCTGAACCCCAGCGCGCTGTCGACCGACAGGTTGGGATAGATCCCGATGGTCTGCTCGGCGTTGTAGAACGTGCGGGTGTAGCGATCGCTCAGCTGGTAACGGTCCTGGGCCCAGATCGCGGCGCGCGCCGGGGACAGCACGACGTCGAGCGCGAGCTTGGGCACGTACAGGAGGCCACGGCCGATGCCGCGCCACGTCGAGTCGGTCTCGTCGCGGTCGGTGCGTCCGCTCTCGTAACCAGGGATCGGCTCGAACGCGACGTCGGCGGCCGTGAGCTCGCGCTCGGGAGACGGTGCCGGGGTTCGCGCCGGCACCACGGTCTCGGGCACGGGCCGGGGCTGGACCACGCCCACCACGCTCGTGCCGGGCTGCGGGTCCGCCGCGGCGCCGGACGCGACCAGGAGGGCGGCGGCGATCGGAGGCACGGCCCGAATCAGCGGGCATCGAGGCAGTGGCATGTTTCGCAGGCAACGCTGCAAGGGCGACGCCACGGAGCACTCATCATGATCCTCGGGGCGTCGGCGCGCATTGCCGGCCTCCGCGATGCGCCTGGGGCGCACGGCGGGCGCCGTCGCACGGCCGGGGCGTCAGCTTCGCGGGACCGGATCGAGCGCCACGTCGAACAGCTCGTCCATCGCCGGGTCGGTGTTGTCGGGGTCGCACGGCAACATCTCGAGACCCAGGAGCTTCTGCACGGTCTTGACGTACGAGCTCGCGGTGAACGGCGTCTGCGAGACCACGCCGCGCCGGGCGTGGGGCGAGATCACGATCATCGGCGGATCATCGGAGTTCTTGCTGCCCTCGTCCCAGGTCAGGAACAGCACGCCGCCGCGGTTGAACGCATCCGATCCCAGGATCTTGGGGACCTCGTGCGCCAGCCAGGCGTCGCCCTGGGCGACCGAGCCGTCGTGCATGTCGTTGATCATGTTCGGCGTGATGAACACGTAGCGCGGCAGCGTGCCGGCCGCGAGGTCGCGATCGAGCTCGGTGTAGTCGACGACGTGCTCGTTGCACCGCGCCGACGGCTGGAACTTCGATCCGTCCCAGCCATTGATGTCGTCGAAGTAGACGAACGGATCGTGCTTGGGCTCGTACGGGTAGTTCGAGCTGAGGCCGCACGGCGCGCCCATCGACTCCATGTAGGCCTTCCACGACACCTGCTGCATCTCGAGCTGATCCGCGATGTGCGAGTGCGTGTCGAGGTGGTGATCTTTCGGCGCGTTATCGTCGCGGATGCCGAAGTTCTGGCCGGAGACCATCCAGATGTAGTTGGGCTCGCTGGGATGGATCAGGCTATCGGCATAGCCGGCGGCGACCGCGTTCTCGCTCGCGAGCGCGTTGATGAACGGCGCGGCCTTGTTGCCGAGGATCTCGCGCTGGCTGCGGTTCTCCATCACGATCGTGAACACCGTGCCCTGCCAGGCCGGCGACGATGTGACCGCCTGCGGGGCGATCGCGCGGCACGTCGTCGACTCCGTGCTGGCCGCCGTTCCCGTTCCGCCCGATGTGCATCCCGCGCCTGTGATCAGTCCGAGCGTCACGTGAACATGCAGTTTGCCCATGGCACCACTATGATCATCACCGCGGTGCAAACCAACCCCCGCATCGGCTTCGCACACCGGGCGAAGCCGCGCGGCGAGGTGCGCGGGCGCTCGCGTGGACATCGGCGCTCATCCAGCCATCGCTGATCGCGCGGATCAAGGGCGAAGACTTCGTATGCCGCGGTGGCCACGGCCTTGCACAGATGGCAAGCATCCGTCTGCCTCCCCCGGGTCGAGCGCGCACGCCGCTCGCCCGCGGCGACGTGTGGCCGGCCGCCTTATGGTGAACAGCAGCAGCAACGTCGCGCTCGAGATCGGTGAACCTTCGGCGCTCCGGCGGTTTTTCGGCGTCATGGCGCCGATCAAGCGCGGCGAGGGCGCCACCGTCGTGCTGTTGACGGTGAACGTGTTCGTGCTGCTCATCTGTTATTACGTCCTCAAGGTGCTGCGCGAGCCGCTGATCCTGCTCGGCGGCGGCGCCGAGCTCAAGGCCTACGCCTCGGCCGGGCAGACCCTGCTCCTGCTCGCGGTCGTGCCCGCGTTCGGCTGGCTGTCCAACCGGGTCAGCCGGCTGCGCCTCCTGACCACGATGCAGGTGATCTTCATCGGCTGCCTGTTCGCGTTCTACGCGCTCGCCCGCGCGCGGGCGCCGATCGGCCTGGCGTTCTACCTCTGGCTCGGGATCTTCAACATCCTCGTGGTGTCGAACTTCTGGTCGTTCGCCAACGACCTCTATAAAGAGGAGCAGGGCAAGCGACTGTTCGCGATCATCGGGGTCGGCGCGAGCATCGGCGCGATCATCGGCGCGTTCGTGCCGCAGCTGCTCCACCAGGTCGTCGGCATGTACGGGCTGCTGCTGGTCGCCGCCGGCGGCCTCGGGCTGTCGATCGTGCTCTACCGGGTGATCGATCTGCGCGAGCGCGCGACCGCCGGGCCGGACGTCAGCAACGCCAGCAACGCGGCCGCAGCCGCGGCCGCCGCCGCCAGGGACGCCGGCGAGCCAGCGCCGAGCCGCAAGGGCGGGTTCGCGCTGGTGATCAAGGACCGCTACCTGCGCCTGCTCGCCGCGATGCTGCTGGTCGCGACGATCATCAACACCACCGGCGAGTACGTGGTCGGCAAGATGGCGACTGATCGCGCGAAGGCGTACGCCGCCAACGTCGCGGCGGCCCCGGGCGCGAGCCCCACGCCGGCGGCGGCCGCCGCGGCCGACGCGAGCGGCAAGTCCGGCGGCGCCCACGGCACGGTCGAGTCGGTCCAGGGTCAGTACATCGAGCGGTTCTACTCCGACTACTACTCGCTGGTGAATCTGTTGTCGTTCCTGCTCCAGGCCGCGCTCGTGGCCCGGCTGTTGACCTGGCTCGGGATCCGGCGCTCGCTGTTCATCATGCCGCTGATCGTGCTCGGCGGCTGGTTCGCGCTCGCCCTGTTCGTCAACCTGACGCTGGTCCGGGTCGAGAAGACCGCCGAGAACAGCCTGGACTACTCGCTCCACAACACGCTGCGCCAGGCGCTGTTCCTGCCGACCAGCCGGGAGAGCAAGTACAAGGCGAAGGCCGCGATCGACACGTTCTTCTTCCGCATGGGCGACGTGATCGCGGGCATGGGGATCGTGTTCCTGTTCGTCAGCGTGCTCGGCCTCGGCGTCCGGGCGTTCGCCGTGCTGAACGTCGTGCTGGCCCTGTGCTGGCTCGCGCTCGCGGCGCGCACCGGCGCGCTGCACGACCGGCTCGCGCGGGCGCAGGACGGCGCCGGCAAGCCCACGGGGGAGGAGTCGCGGCCTGGCCATGCCCAGCGATGACCAGCGTGGCCCGGCGCGGATCGCCACGTTCAGCGCGTTGATCGTGGTGGCGTCGTTCGTCGCCAGCAAGGCGGCGCGCGACGCGACCCTGCTGGCGCGGTTCGACATCAAGTCGCTGCCGATCTTCATCGCGATCTCGGCGGTGGTCTCGCTGCCGGTGATCCTCGTGGCCGGCCGGCTGATGGCGCGCTATGGGCCGGCGCACCTGATCCCGGCGCTCAACGCGGTCAGCGCGGCGCTCGCGTTCGGCGAGTGGTGCCTGATCGAGCGCTACCCGCGGCTGATCGCCGTGATCGTGTTCTTCCACCTCGCGACCTCCGGGGCGGTGCTGGTCTCCGGGTTCTGGTCGATCGTCAACGAGCGGTTCGACGTCCAGAGCGCCAAGCGCCACATCGCGCGGATCGGCATCGGCGCGACCCTGGGTGGGATCCTCGGCGGCGTGATCGCCGAGCGCTCCGCCGTGCACCTGGCGCCCGATGCGATCCTGCTGGTGCTCGCGGGCCTGCAGCTGGCCTGCGGCGCGACGCTCTACGTGTTTGGCCGGGCGACGCATCGCGAGCCCCGCCCGGTCAAGCCGGCAGGGACCTGGTCGGCGTTCCGCGCGGCGACCCGATCGCCGCTGCTGCGCGGCCTGGGCGGCATCGTCGTGCTCGGCGCGATCGCCGCCGGCGTCATGGATTACGTGTTCAAGGCCGACATCGTGCACGCGACCTCGCACGAAGGCCTGCTGCGCTCGCTGGCGATCTTCTACACCGTGACCAGCGTGATCACCGCGATCGTCCAGGCGATCATCTGCGGGCCGCTGGTCACCCGCCTCGGCGTGCCGCGTAGCGTGGCGACCCTGCCGATCACCGTCACGGTGTTCGGCATGCTCGCGGTCGCGGTGCCCGGCGCGCTGTCGGCGGCGATCGCGCGCGGCGCCGAGGTCGTGACCCGCAACTCGGTGTACCGCGCCGGCTACGAGCTGATCTACGCGCCGCTGCCCGAGGAGGAGAAGCGGCCGGCCAAGGTCGTGCTCGACGTCGGCGCCGATCGGCTCGGCGACCTGCTCGGCGCGCAGCTGGTCACGCTCCTGGTCTACGTCCTGGCCCAGCCCCGGGTCGGCCTGCTGGTCGCGGCGGTGGGCGTCAGCACGCTCGGCATCGTGCTCGCGCTGCGGATCCCGCGCAGCTACACCGCGGCGCTCGAGGACAGCCTGCTCGCGCATGCGCCCGAGCCGCCGCGGGTCACGCCGGTGCCGGCCAACCCGCGACCGTGGGTCACGCTCAGCGGGCTGCCGACGCTCGGCCAGGCCGGAGAGTTCGCGCCGCTGTCGCTGCGCTACCGCGACCGGCGGCCGCTGCAGCGATCGGCGCGTGCGGGGCGCGGCACGCCACCGGACGGCGCCGCGTCGTCCGAGCCAGCAGCGTCGGCGTCGGCGTCGGCGTCGTGGCCGTCGGGCGATCGGGTGATCGAGGCCGCCGCCGACCTCCGGTCCGGCGATCCGGACCGGATCCAGCGCGCGCTGGCCGCGGGCCTGACGTCGGAGCTGGCAGCGTACGCGATCGATCTGGTCGGCCGCGACGACGTGGCTCGCGCGGCGCTCGCGGCGCTCAACGCGATCGCGCCGCGCTGCACCGGCATGCTGGTCGACGCGCTGCTCGACCAGTCGCGCGACGTCACCGTGCGGCGGCGGTTGCCCGGGATCCTGCTCGCGGGCGAGCCATCACTGGCGGCGTGGGGGCTGTGGCGCGCGCTCGGCGATCCGAGCTTCGACGTGCGCTATCGCTCCGGCGCCGTGCTGTCGCGCCTGGCCGCCGCCGGCCACCTCCGCAGCATCTCGACCGACGAGGTGTTCGAGGCGGTGCGGCGCGAGCTCCTGGCCGATCACGGCCCGCTGACCGCGCAGCGCGTGATCGACGAGCTCGCCGGCAGCGAGGATCGAGGCGACGCCGACGCGCCGCTGCAGCACGCCGGCGCCGGCCTCGAGCACGTGTTCACCGTCCTGGGCCTGGTGTTGCCGGCCGAGCCGCTGCGCATCGCGCTCCACGCCGTGCAGACCGACGACCCCGAGCTGCGCGGCACGGCGCTCGAGTACCTCGAGAGCATCCTGCCGCCGGACGTCCGCGCGCAGCTCTGGCCGCTGCTCGAGACCGGCGCCCCGGCCGAGCCGGCGACTGCGACGCCGGCCAACCAGGCCGACCTCGACGCCCAGTCAGAGCGCCGGCCCGAGGTCGAGGTCGACGTCGAGGCCGAGGTCGAGGCCGACCTCGAGGCCGACCTCGACGCCGGGGCCGACCTCGACGCCGGGGCCGAGCCGCGGGCCCCGGCCGAGCCTCCGCCGCCGCGCTCGCACGACGAGATCCTCGCGGCGCTCCGGCTGTCGTACCCCACGGTGCTCGAGCGGCTGCGCCACCGGACCAAGCCGGCCTGATCACCGGCGGTAGGTGACCCGGTACAGCACGCCCTTGTAGTCGTCGCTGATCAGCAGCGAGCCGTCGTCGAGCACCTCGACGTCGACCGGGCGGCCCCACGCCTGGTCGCGCTCGTCGAGCCAGCCGCTGACCAGCGGCTCGTACGACACCGCCTTGTCGCCGTCGAGCCGGACGACCATGACCCGGTAGCCCAGCTTGTGCTCGCGGTTCCACGAGCCGTGCTCGGCGAGGATGATCGCGTTTCTGTACGCGGGCGGGAACATCTTGCCGGTGTAGAACCGCATGCCGAGCGCCGCGACGTGGGGCCCGAGCAGCTGCACCGGCGGCTCGAACTCGGTGCACGGCCGGTCGCCGAACTCCGGATCGCGGATCACGCCGGCGTGGCAGTGCGGGAATCCGAAGTGCATGCCGGCGCGCGGCGCGTGGTCGAGCTCGTCGGGCGGGATGTCGTTGCCGAGCGAGTCGCGGCCGTTGTCGGTGAACCACAGCTCGTGGGTCTCGGGGTGCCAGTCGAAGCCGACCGAGTTGCGCACGCCGCTCGCGAACACCTCGAACCCGGTGCCGTCGGGCTTCATCCGGGCGATCGTCCCGAACATCGGCTCGTCGCGCTTGCAGATGTTGCACGGCGCGCCGATCGGCATGTAGAGCCAGCCGTCGGGTCCGAACCGGATGTAGCGCCAGCCGTGGTGCTCGAGCGTCGGCAGGTCGTCCTTGATCACCACCGGCGCGGGCGGGTTGGCGAGCCGGCGATCGATGCCGTCGAGCCGCAGCAGCCGGCCGATCTGGGCGATGTACAGGTTGCCGTCGCGGTACGCGATGCCGTTGGGCACGTCGAGGCCCTGCGCGATCGTGTAGACCTTGTCGACCTTGTGGTCGCGGTTGCGGTCGACCACCGCGAACACGCGCTTGTCGCGCCGCGTGCTGACGTACACGATCCCGGGCGCGCCGAGCGCCAGCGAGCGCGCGTTGGTCACGCCGGTCGCGTAGACCTCGATCGAGAACCCCGGCGGGAGCTTCAGCGCCGCGAGCCTGGGCGGATCCGCCGTCGGCGGTTCGACCGAGTTGCGGACCTCGGGGCCGGGGAGCGCCTCGGGCCGCAGCGGATTGTCGCGGGTCGCCGACGCGAGGTCGCGGGGCGGCGCCGGAGCGGCGGCTGGCTCCGCGGCAGCGATCGGAGCCGAGGCCGGGGCTGCGGCCGGGACCGAAGCCGGGGCCGGGACCGCTGCGCCTGGCACCGGCGCCGGCGCCTGCGGCCGGGCGCAGCCGGCGCTCGCGCCGAGCGCGGCCCCGGTGGCCCCGACCCCCATGGCGATGACCACGAGCAAGGAAGCGTCGCGACGGCGATGGGCAATCATGGGCGGGCAGCCTATGGCAGATCCCGAACGGCAAGAAGGCGATTCGAGGCTCACCGCAGCTCCTTGTGGAACGTCTGCGGATCCCCGGGGCCGACCCGCGCTCCCGAGAACGGCGCGCCGAACGGCGACGGCTCCATCTTCACGCTCTGGGCGTGCGCGCCCTTGACCACGAACACGACGTGGCTGTCCGGCTGGGACCGGATCGCGAACGTGCCGTCGGCCTGCTTGAGCAAGCGCTCCGGCCCTTCTCCCAGCGCCTGGATCATCAGCCGGCCGTTCTCGTCGAACACCCGGTAGGTCCGGCGGTACTGCGCGAACGAGTCGTGCAGCCCGTCGGTCAGGTGCTCGAGCTTCAGCACGTAGGTGCCCGCGAGCTGGGCGCGCTCCGCGGCCGGGACCGCGCCGTCGGCCAGGGTCCGGGGCGCCGGGGGCGCCGGGGGCGCCGGCAGGGCAGGTAGCCCGAGCGCCGCGCGGGCCAGCGCGCGGGTGATCGCATACGCATTCTGGCCCTCGGTGTTGGTGAGCACGATGATCGTCAGCTTGTCCTCGGGGAAGTCGTACAGGCTCCCGCTGTAGCCCAGGAGCGAGCCGTGCTGTCCGATCCGGCGATGGTCGTCCTCGCTGTTGAGGATCATCGCGAAGCCATAGGCGGCCTTGGGGTCCCGGGCGCTGGTGTGCGCGGCGGCCCCCTCGGGCGTGGTCATCCTCGCGAACGTCCCGGGCTCGACCAGCTTCTTGTCGGCGATCGCCGTCCACAGCCGGTGGAGATCACCGACCGTGCTGCAGAACCGCAGATCGGCGTTGTACGCCATGGCGTTCTCGTACGCCGGAACGAACCCGTTCTCGAAGTGGCGGTAGGCGTGAGACAGCCCGTGCACCAGCGTTAGGTCGTCGCAGTAGGTCGTGGACGTCACGCCCGCGGGCGCGAAGATGTTCTTCTGCACGTAGTCGGCGAAGCGCTCGCCGCTGACGCGCTCGACGATCGTCACGAGCAGCTGGAACCCGGAGATCGACCAGTCCCACTTCTTGCCCGGCTCGTTCACCCACTTCTTGCCGGCGTACAGCGCCATCACCTCGTCGAGCGCCTTGGGCAGCCGGCTCGTCGCCTCGATCGGATCGCCCAGGTAGTGATAGTCGACGATGCCCGAGGTGTGATTCAGCAGCTGCCGGATCGTCGCCCGGTGTCCCTGCATCGGGAACTCCGGCACGTACTTCGCGAGATCATCGTCGAGCGAGAGCTTGCCGCGCTCGACCAGCTGCATCACCGCAATGCCGGTGAACGGCAGCATCGGACCGACGACGTGATACACGGTCTCGTCGCGGGCCGGGGCCTCGAGGCCGAGATCGGCCTGGCCGTAGCCCTTGTGGAGGATCACCTTGCCGCGCTGGACGACCAGCACCGACGCACCGGCCACGCGCTCCTGCGCGATCATGCGCTGCGCCACGCCGTCGAGCTCGGCGGCCGAGGCCTGTGCTCGGCCCTCGTGGGGCCTGACCAGCGCAAGCAGCACCGACGCCAGCATTGCCAAGATCAGTCGCCGTTCGAGCATGGGCCATCTCCTGGAAAGAATCGGCGCACCGTAACACGTCACTTCCGCGCGCCGCGGGACCCGCCGTGCGCCATTGCAACAGTCCGTATTTGCACGCGCGCGCCGGCGCTACAGCGGCGAGGAAACCGATTGCAGCGTTGCGACCGCCGCTGTGAGCACAATGCTTGCTTGAATCGCCAACCAGCGTGAATCGGCTAACGCTGCACCGTTCCGGCACTGGGTGAGTAGGGGCTCATGCGCGATCTCAACAGTCACGTCGCATACAACACGTACGCGAGAGAAGTGTCCTCCACCGGAACCGGCCCCGCACATGGGTTACGGTGACACCGTCGTTGTCCCGATGATCGATCCGGAGTGGCGGCCGCCCGACGAGTTCGAGGAGTACCGGCTGGTACGGCTCCTCGGTCGCGGCGCCATGGGCGAGGTCTACCTCGCACGCGACTCGCTCCTCGACCGGCCGGTCGCGGTGAAGTTCATCCGGGCGGCCAAGGATCCGGTCGCGCGGGCCAGGTTCATCGAGGAGGCGCGCGCCATTGCACGGCTCCAGCACCCCAACGTCGTCGCGATCTATCGCATCGCCGAGGTCTCGGGGCACCCCTACCTGGTCTCCGAGTACGTCCGGGGCCGTCCGCTCGATCAGATCGATCGCCCGGCGCCGTCGCGCCAGGTCCTCGACATCGCGCTCGACCTCGCGCGCGGGCTCGCCGCGGCGCACCGCTGCGGCGTCCTGCACCGCGACGTCAAGCCGGCCAATGCGATCCTGTCCGACGATGGCTGCGCCAAGCTGCTCGACTTCGGGCTCGCCAGCGTGGGCGACGGGTCCGGACCCGACGAGCCCGAGGTCGCACCGCCGCGCGAGCGCTTCGACATCCGGGTGGCGAGCGAGCTGAGCGCGAGCGACACCACGCAGCTGCCGCTGGTCCGGTGGTCGACCGACGAGTCGATCTCGAGCACCGGCGAGGACGAGCACGAGAACGACGTCCCGTCGATCAGCGAGCACCCGCGTCCCGATCACGTGCTGGGCACGCCGCTGTACATGGCGCCCGAGCTGTGGCGCGGCGAGGCGGCGACCCGGCGCTCGGATCTGTACTCGCTCGGCATCCTGCTCTACGAGCTGCTCACCGGAGCGGCGCCGCACCGCGGCCTGTCGCTCGAGGTCCTCCGCGGTGTCATCGGCCGCCGCGACATCCGCCGCATCGGCGAGGTCGCGCAGGCGGTCGAGCCCGGGCTGGCCGCGATCATCGATCGCCTGGTCGAGCGCGACGCGGGCGCGCGGTTCCCATCGGCAGACTCGCTGGTGGTCGCGCTCGAGGAGTGCGCGGCGCCGACCGCGCTGGCCAGCGTGCCCGACGGCAATCCGTACCGCGGCCTCGCGGCGTTCGAGTCGGCGCACGCGTCGCTGTTCTTCGGCCGGCGCAGCGAGATCCGCGAGCTGGTCCATCGCGTGCGCAGCGAGGCGTTCGTCGTGGTCGGCGGTGACTCCGGGACCGGCAAGTCGTCGCTGTGCCGGGCCGGGGTGCTGCCGTGGATGGTCGATCAGGACGGCTGGACGCGCGTCGACGTGATCCCCGGCCGCCACCCGGTGCGCTCGATCGCCGCCGCGCTCGCCGCGGGGCTCGACGTCGACGAGGCGGCGCTCGAGGCCCAGCTGCGCGACACGCCGGATGCGTTCGCGCGCGCGATCCGCCAGCAGGTGTCGCGGACGACCGACCGCCCGGGCCGCCGGCTGCTGCTGTTCGTCGATCAGCTCGAGGAGCTGTTGACCCTGTCGGAGCCCGCCGAGGCCCGCGTGGTCGCCACCGCGCTCGCCGCGCTCGCCGTGCGGATCCCGGCGGTGCGCCTGCTGGCGACCGCGCGCTCCGACTTCCTGTGGCGGCTCGCGATGCTGCCGGGGCTCGGCGACGAGATGGCGCGCGGGCTGTACTTCCTGCATCCGCTGACCGGCGAGCGGATCCGCGAGGCGATCGTCCGGCCGGCCGCCGCCAAGGGCGTGGCGTTCGAGTCCGAGGCGCTGGTCGACACGCTGGTCGAGCAGACCGAGCTCGCGCCCGGCGGCCTGCCGCTCTTGCAGTTCACGCTCGCCGAGGTCTGGGACTCCCACGACGTCGCTTCCCGGGTGATTCGCGCCGAGTCGCTCGCGGCGGTCGGCGGCGTGGCCGGAGCGCTCACGCGGCACGCCGATCGGCTGCTCGCCGGGCTCGACGACGATGGCCGGGACGCGGCGCGTCGCATCCTGCTCCGCCTCGTCACCGCCGAGGGCACCCGCGCCCGCCGCTCGGAGGCCGAGCTCCTGGGCAGCGGCGACGCCGAGCGCGCCGCGCTCGAGGTCCTGGTCCGCGGCCGGATCGTGGTCGCCAACGACGCGCAGCACGGCACCTACGAGATCGCGCACGAGGCGCTGCTGGTCAGCTGGTCGACCCTGCAGGGCTGGCTCGAGAACGACGCGGCCCAGCACGGCCTGCGCCTGCGCATCGAGCAGGCCGCGGCGGAGTGGGAGCGCACGGGCCGCCCGCGCGACATGCTGTGGGGCCGGCGCCGGCTCGCCGCGACCCGGGCGCTCGATCGCACCACCATGGCGCCCCGCGAGGTCGAGTTCCTCGCGACGTCGCGCGCGGTGATCGTCCGGACCCGGATGATCGCGTTCGTGGCCGGCGCGGCGCTCGCGATCACCGTGGTCGCGATCGGCCTGACGCTGCGCGCCCGGGCGCAGAGCGAGCTCGACGAGGTGATCTCCAACCAGGTGAGCAAGGCGACCACGGCGTTCGATGCGGCGCGGCAGCTGGCCGAACAACGCGACGCGGCGCGTGCCCGGGCGTTCGAGCTGTTCGACGCCCACCGCTGGCCCGAGGGCGAGCGGGTCTGGGACGACGTCGAGCGCCTCGCCGCCGACGAAGCCGCCCGGTACCGCACCGCGTCGAACCACCTCGAGAGCGCGCTGTCGCTCGACCCGCGCAGCGCGAGCCTGCGGGCGCAGTTCGCCGAGCTGATCTTCGAGCGGCTGCTGCGCGCCGAGGGCGACCACAACGCCGATCTCGTGGACGAGCTGTCGGGCCGGCTCGCGCCGTACGACGATGGCCGCTACCGCGCCAGGCTCGAGCTCGGCGCGCGCGTCGAGCTCGAGATCACCCCGCCCGGGACGCAGGTATGGAGCGAGCGCCCGGGCGCCGCGCCCCAGCTTCTCGGCAGGGCGCCGCTACCGTCACGGATCTTGCCGTCCGGTTCGGTGATCCTCTCGTTCGAGGCGCCGGGGCGGCTGAAGACGCGGCTCCCCGTGCTTCTGGCGCGCGGCGAGACCTTCCGGCAGCGCATCGCGCTCCCGAGCGCGGACTCGGCGCCGCGGGGCATGATCTACGTGCCCCCCGGACGGTTCCTGTTCGGCAGCGCGGATCCCACCTATGCCCGGCGCGGGTTCCTCAAGGCTCCGCCGATCCACCAGGTCCAGACCGAGGGCTACTACATCGGCCGTCACGAGGTCACGTTCGCGCAGTGGCTCGAGTTCCTCGATGACCTCGCGCCCGAGGAGCGCCGCCGCCGCAGCCCGACCTCCCTGACGCCGCAGTCCTCGCTCACGCTGACCCAGCTCGGGCCCAAGCGCTGGCGGCTCGAGCTGACCCCGACGACGCGGACGTACACCGCCGAGACCGGCCAGCAGATCCACTACGAGCACCGGCCCCGGCGCGCCGACCAGGACTGGATGAACTTCCCGGTCGCCGCCGTGTCGTTCGAGGATGCAGTGGCGTACGCCGCGTGGCTCGATCGCACCCAGCGTCTTCCAGGCGCGCGGCTGTGCGACGAATACGAGTGGGAGCGCGCGGCGCGGGGCGCCGATGGCCGGACGTTCCCGAGCGGCAACACGCTGGCGCCCGATGACGCCAACTTCGACGCGACCTACGGGCGCGACCCGCTCGCGTTCGGACCCGACGAGGTCGGCTCGCATCCCCGGTCGCGCAGCCCGGTCGGCGCCGACGATATGGCGGGCAACGTCTGGGAATGGACGCGCTCGGTCGAGGTTACCGACGGGCCGGTCCAGCGCGGCGGCGGGTGGTATTACGCCGACCTCAACGCACGAGCCGTGAACCGCGAGCCCGGCGAGCCGACCCTGCGCCACGTCCACCTCGGCGTGCGCGTTTGTGCCACACCGCGCTGACGGCGATGTGATCGTTCGCATCACGCTGCCATTAGATTCGCATGAGGTCGGATGGGTGCTCGCTTTTGCGGCACGTCAGATCGGTATTGGCGTGATTGATTATTAGTCGACACCGGCCCACGGTGGGGTGAAACAAGGGAGTACCAATGACCACCTTTCATCTTCACGGGGCGGCACTCGTCATCGCGCTCTGCGCATGCGGCACCGTCGACACCTCGATCGAAACCTCGACGACCGACCAGGCCGGCATGACGCTGCAAGGTATGACGCTGCAGGGCATGACGCTGCAAGGCATGACGCTGCAGGGCATGACGCTGCAGGGCATGAACCTCGGCGGCGCGACCCTGTCAGGTGACACGCTGCAGAACGTCCGGGTCGAACGCGGGGAGGTGGTCGCCGAGCACGGCACCACCACGCTGCGCGGCGAGGCGCTCGTCGGCGCTCATTTCCTGGCGCAGGTCCGGAACACCGGCGTCGATCCGCCGGCGACTCGCACCGTGGAATATCGCGTCGCGGCCGTGGATCCGGAGGACTCGGAGAATGACCCGACCCATACAGGGAATACCTTCCTGTATACGATCGAGCAGTGGGTCGCCGACTCCGGGACATGGCAGCCGGGCTGCCCGGCCGACGCGGACGGCCGCCACGTCGCGATCCCGCTGGCCGCCACGTGGAACGAGCACGGCGACCGGATCGCCTCGGCGACGCAGTTCACCTTCGGCTGCACCACCGGCGTGATCGCGAAGTGCTACCGCTGGGGATACCGGCCCTGGGTCACCGGCTACGGCGACCTGACCGCGATGCACCAGACCTGCACCCGGCTCGCCCGCGCTGACTACTGCGGCAACGGCATCCCGCATACCCACGACGGCACGAAGATCAACGTCTGGGACACCCTGCCCGCGCCGGGACCGATCCAGCGCCGCGCCAGCCTCGTGACGTCCGCCGGGATGGTGTTCGAGGCCGGCTGGAACACCGGCGGGGCGGTGTGTCTCAGCCATGCTCGCTGGATGCTCGACGACGGCGGCGCGCTCGCCGCGCTGTG
>DASWRS010000192.1:0-10709 GCA_036403075.1 Kofleriaceae bacterium | reverse complement strand
GAGAAGTCCGGCTTGCGCTTCTCGAGGAACGCTTCCTTGCCTTCGCGGCCCTCGTCGGTGGTGTAGTACATGAGCGTCGCCGAGCCGGCGAACTGCATCATGCCGGCCTGGCCGTCGCAGTCGGCGGTCATCGCCAGCTTGAGGAACCGCAGCGCGGTCGGCGACATCGCCAGCATCTCGCGGCACCACTGCAGCGTGGTCGCCTCGAGCTCGGCCAGCGGCACGACGGTGTTGACCAGGCCCATGTCGAGCGCCTGCTGCGCATCGTACTGCCGGCACAGGTACCAGATCTCGCGCGCCTTCTTCTGGCCGACGATGCGCGCCAGGTACGAGCTGCCGAAACCTGCGTCGAAGCTACCGACCCGCGGGCCGGTCTGGCCGAACCGTGCGTTGTCGGCGGCGATGGTGAGATCGCACACGACGTGGAGCACGTGGCCGCCGCCGATCGCGTAGCCGGCGACCATGGCGACCACCGGCTTGGGCAGGTAGCGGATCCGCATGTGCAGATCGAGCACGTTGAGTCGCGGCACGCCGTCATCGCCGACGTAGCCGCCGCTACCGCGCACCCGCTGATCGCCGCCCGAGCAGAACGCGGCGGTGCCGGCGCCGGTCAGGATCACGACGCCGACGCTGGCGTCATCGCGGATGTCGTCGAACGCGCGGATCATCTCGGTCACGGTCAGCGGCCGGAACGCGTTGCGGACCTCGGGCCGGTTGATCGTGACCCGCGCGATGCCCTCGGCGCAGGTCTCGTAGATGATGTCCTCGTAGCCAGGGCGCCGGTTCCAGGTCACCGGCTCGGAGCGGGTCGCGACGGTGTCAGTCATGGCTTCCTCCGTGTGCTGCGCGAAGCGGGGTCGGGGTGTCGAAGCGTTCGAGCGCGGTGCGCCGGACGTCGTGCGCGCCGGATGCGCTGACCGGCGCGTGGATGACGGTGACGCCGGCGGTCTCCAGCGCGCGGGCGATTGCGGTGGCGGCGGCGGCCGGCGACACCGCGGTGGTCGCCCGGGCGCCGAGCGCGGCCGCGACCGCCGCCGGATCGATGTCCGGCGCGGTGAGCCAGTGGCGCTCGAACGCGCCGTGCGCGCTCTGGTGGGCGCGCGCGATCGGCAAGCCGGCGAAGATCTGGCCGCCGCGGTTGTCGATCACGAGGATCGCCAGCGGCGCCTCGGCCGCGCGTGCGGCGAGCAGGCCGCCGAGGTCGTGCGCGAAGCTGACATCGCCGAGCACCAGCAGCACCGGCCGGCCGGTGCAGGTGGCGCCGGCCGCCGACGCGATCAGCCCATCGATCCCGGCCGCGCCGCGCTGGGTGAGCACCGCGCGCGCCGCGCCGCCGCCGCACACCTGGTCGGCGACGCGGATCGGCAGGCTGTTGCCGAGCTGGATCGCCGCGCCGTCGGGCACGGCGTCGATCGCCGCGCGCAGCATCGCGGCCTCGCTGCGCGGATGACCCTCGAGCGCGAGCTCCAGCGCGCAGGCCGCGCGCGCCTCGGCATCGCGCCAGGCGGCGGCGCCGGCGCCATCGCCGGCCCGGGCCCGGGCCGCGCGCGGCAGCGCCTCCGCGATCGCGTCGATCGCCGCGGCGACGTCGCCGAGGATCACGCCGCGCGCCGACGAGTCCGCGTCGTGCCAGCGGTGGCCGGCGAGCACCCAGCGCGCGCTGCCGGCGGCGACCAGGCGCGCCTGCCAGCCCGGCCAGGCGGCGGCGACCGGCTCGTCGCCGAGCTGGAGCACCAGCCGCGGCACCGGGAGGATCGCCGGCGGGATCAGATCGAAGTGATCGACGAACACGACGCCGTCGGGCCGGGGGCCGAGCCGCAGCTGGCTGCCGGCCTCGGCGACGATCGGATAGCCCGCCCGCGCGGCGAGCGCGAGCACGGCCGCGCGCGACCCGGCGAACCCGGCCGGCATCGCACCGGCGACGATCACGCCGTCCGGCTCACCCGCGATCGCGGCGACCAGCTCGGCGATCGCCGCCGGATCCGCCGCGACCCGGGGTGCGGCGATGCGCAGCGGCCCGGCGAGCCCGGCGGCGGCGGCCGCGAGCGCCCGCTCGGCGTCGCTCGACGGCGCGGCCGGCTCGAGCGGCTTGCGCAGCGGCAGCTGGACGTGCACCGGGCCGGGGTGCGGCCCGAGCGCGAGCGTGACCGCCTGGGCGATCTTGCGCCGCACCGCGCGCAGCGCCAGCTCGCCGGGGCCCGGCGCGCCCAGGTCGATCGCGCCGCGCACGAAGTCGCCGTACAGCTTGACCTGATCGATGGTCTGCGACGCGCCGCAGCCCTGGAGCTCCGGCGGCCGGTCCGCGGTCAGCGCGATCAGCGGCACGCCCGCCATGCTGGCCTCGATGATCGCCGGCAGGTAGTGCGCCGCCGCGGTCCCGCTCGTGCACACCAGGGCGACCGGCGCGCCGCCGGCCCGCGCCGCGCCGAGCGCGAAGAACGCTGCCGTGCGCTCGTCGATCAGCGTGGTGAGCGCCAGCCGCGGCTCGCCGGCCAGCGCCGCGACCAGCGGCGTCGAGCGCGACCCCGGGCTGATCACGCAGCGCGCGACGCCGGCGTCGGCGAGCGTGGTCGCGACCAGCTCGGCCCAGATCGTCTGGATCGCGGCGGTCACCGGCTGGCCTCGGCGGCGTTGCCGTCTTCGCGCTCGCGCTCGGGCTCCGGCTCCGCGACGCCGAGCGCGCCGAGCATCGCGCGCAGCTTGAGCTCGGTCTCGGCCAGCTCGCGGTCCGGATCCGATCCGGCGACGATGCCGGCGCCGGCCCAGAGGTGGGCGCGGTTGCCGGTGAGCACGCCCGAGCGCAGCGCGACCGCGAGCTCGCCGTTGCCGGCGAGATCGAACCAGCCGACCGGCGCGGCGTACCAGCCGCGCGCCGCCGGCTCGCGCGACTGGATCCAGTCGATCGCGAGCTCGCGCGGCGTGCCGCCGACCGCCGGCGTCGGGTGCAACCGGGCGGCGAGCTCGAGCACGTGGCGCGGCTCGCGCAGCCGGGCGCGGAACGGCGTGTGGAGGTGGACGATGTGGCGCAGCACGCGGACGTCGGGCACCGCCGGTGCGTCGACCTCGGCGCAGTCGGCGAGCGCGGCGCGGATCGCCTGGACCACCAGGTCGTGCTCGCGGCGATCCTTCTGGCTCGCGAGCAGCTCGGCGCTCGCGGCGGCGACCAGCCGGTCGCGCGCGCCGTGGGCGTGGCCCGGGTCGTCGCCGGCCGCCGCGATGCTGCGCGTGCCGGCGAGCGCGTCGCACCACACCAGGTCGCCGTCGCGGCGGATCAGCCGCTCCGGCGTGGCCGCGACCAGCGCACCGGCGCCGGGCGGCTGGATCAGCACGCGCGCGCACTCGGCATGGCGGTGGTCGAGCGCGGCGAGCAGATCGGCGGGGCGCACCGCGCCGGCGAGCGCGACCGTGCAGGTCCGCGCCGCGACGATCTTCGAGCACGCGCCGCGCGCGATCGCGTCGGTGATCGCGACCACCTGATCGCGCCACTCGGCGGCGCTCGCGCGCTGCAGCTCGAGCAGCGCCGGCTGGGTCGGCCGCACGGCGGGCCCGGCGAACGCGGCCAGGTGACGCGCGAGCTCGTCGTGCCAGCGCTGCGGGTCGGCGGCGTCGTGGCCGTCGACCGCGAGCACGAGCTGGGCGCGCGCGCCGTCGTGGACGTAGCTCCAGCGCGGCAGCACGAACCAGGCGTCGCCAAAGCCGGTCCACGGCGCGCGATCGGCCGAGCCCGGCGCGAACGCCGCGCCGCCGACCAGCCGCGGCCGCGCCGCGCCCAGCGCCGGCAGGGCCGCCGGCTCGCCCGCGATCACCGCGCCGGCGAGGTCGAGGCCGCCGGCTCGATCGATGATCTGCTGCCAGCGCTGCTCGCCGGTGCCGCGCAGCTCGCGCGCGCAGCCCACGCCCGCCAGGGTCAGCTCGCCCGAGGCCCACGCGACCCGTGGCTGGTCGCGAAACGCGTCGACGATCGCGGCGGCGGCCACGGCCGGCGCCGGCAGCGCGATGAACGTCAGCCCGCTCGACCGCGCGGCGACCGCGAGCCCGGCGGACAGCGCCGTCGAGGCCGCCCAGCGATCCGCCGGCTCGGCTTGCATCACCGCGGCGGTCATGGCTCCTCCTGGGGGGTGGCGACGTACAGCGTGCACACGCCGAAGGTCAGCGGCACGACGTCGACGACGTGGAGCCCGGCGCGCTCCATCACCGCGGCGAACTCGGCCGCGGGCGGGAACGCGGCGATCGAGCGCTGCAGGTAGCGGTACTCGCGCGCGCCGCTGATCAGGGCGCCGAGCCGCGGCACGATGTGGTGGCAGTGCAGCCGCGCCATCCGCCCCATCACGCCGCTACGCGGCTCGCCGAGCTCGAGCACCGCGACCCGGCCGCCCGGGCGCACGACCCGCGCCATCTCGCGCAGCGCCGCGGGCCGGTCGGGCACGTTGCGGATGCCGAACGCGATGGTCGCGGCGTCCATCTCGCAGCTCGCGTACGGCAGCGCCTGGGCGTCGCCGCGCACCAGCGTGACCCGATCGGCGAGCCCGCGGCGCGCCAGCTTGGCCTGGGCGACCGCGAGCATCCGCGGCGACGGGTCGAGGCCGATCACCTGGGCGCCGGGGTGCATCCGGGCGATGTCGATCGCGAGATCGCCGGTGCCGGTCGCGAGGTCGAGCACGCGCGGCGCGTCGCCGAGCTGGAGCGCGCGGACGGTGCGGCGCCGCCAGCCGCGGTCGAGGCCGAACGACAGCACCCGGTTCATCGCGTCGTAGCGCGCGGCGATCCGGTCGAACATCGCGCCGCTGCCGGGCACCGGCGCGGTCAGCTCGGTGGCTTCCGGCGAGCTCACGACGTCCTCTCGAGCGAGGCCAGCGCCACGGTGACCAGCGCGTCGCGCGGCGCGCCGGCCGGGAGCTCCTCGAGCACCGCGAGCGCACGCTCGACGTGCTCCTCGGCGAGCGCGCGGGTCGCGGCCAGCGCGCCCGAGGCGCGGACGTCGGCGGCGATCGCGGCGAGCGCATCGCGCCGCGGCTCGGGCTCGGCGAGCAGCGCGACGAGCCGGGGCTGCAGCGCCGGGTCGCGCTCGATCGCGATCACCAGCGGATAGGTGATCTTGCCCTCGCGCAGATCGGCGAGCGGGTCCTTGCCGGTTCCGTTCGCGAAATCGAGCTCGTCGTCGACCGCCTGGAACGCGACGCCGAGGTGCAGGCCGAAACGCTCGAGCGCGGCCTCGGCGGCCGGCGACAGCCGCGCGACCCGCGCGCCGGCGATCATCGCCCAGCGGAACAGCGCCGCGGTCTTGCCCTCGACGATCGCGAAGTAGTCGTCGCGGCTGCCGGTCACGTTGCCGCGGCGCTCGAGCTGGATCGACTCGGCGGCGATCATCTCGTCGATCACGGTGAGCATGCGGTCGAGCACGCCTTCGACCCCCGCCGCTGCGATCCGGCGCAGCGCCGCGACCAGCAGCCAGTCACCGGCGAAGATCGACGCGGCGTTGCCGTACACCACGCACGCGGCGGGCTCGCCGCGGCGGCGCTCGGCGACGTCGACCACGTCGTCGTGGAGCAGCGTGGCGCTGTGGACCAGCTCGACCGCGACCGCGAGCGCGCGCGCCTGCTCGGTGAAGCCGTCGCCGAACCGGCTGGTCAGCGCGACGCACAGCGGGCGCAGGTGCTTGCCGCGCAGGTCGAGCAGGTGGTGCGCCGCCGCGTGGACGACGCGCGCGCCGCGCGGGATCGCGGCGAGCTCGATCTCGAACGCCGCGAGATCGGCGCGGACCCAGCGATCCAGCGTCGCGAGCCGCTCGCCCAGGCTCGGGGCACCGCGCGCGGTGCTGACGTGGGCGAGCCGATCGAGCACCGAGCGGGACAGAGCGAGCTGGGTCATGGCCATCCTTCGATGTGTCGCGTTCGTTCAGAGATTCTTGAAACTTTCTAAACCGGACCACCGCTGGCGGCTACAAGTTTTTGCCAACCGGGTGCAATTCCCGCGATTTACCAACCGCGGCAGGGATTGTCAGCGCCCGGGGGCCGAAACTTGCTCGGTAACATCCGGAGCGGCACGAATCCGGGCGCCCGGCTCACGGTCGGCCGGTGCGCCCCGGGTCGATGCGTCGCCGGATCGGTCGATGTGTCGATCCATGACACGTGTGCTCGGTGCAGGTGGTGACGCGGGCGCTCGCGCGGTCGCGTCGTGCGCTGCGACCGGCCGCGGCACGCCGTGCCTCAGCGACGATCGCGTGTCGCACGAGCGATCGAGTCGTGTCGCACGTTTGTCGCATTGTCGGCTGGAATCAAGATCTGCAACGATCGGTTGCAGGCCGGGTCCACCACGACGATGACTCGAGGATCTCGGTCTCGCATGATTCGTATTGGTAATGCCACGCTGGGAGTACTCGGCGTCATCCTCGCGGCGGGCCCGGCCGCGCAGGCCGCGGACGTCGCGCCGACGGTGCGCGCGCACGCGGTGCGCCGCAGCGGCGACATCACCATCGACGGCAGGCTCGACGAGGCGGTGTGGGCCGCCGCGCCCAAGCACGGCGGCTTCGTCCAGCGCTTCCCCAAGGACGCCGCGCACCCCACGCTCGACACCCGGTTCGCGGTGATCTACGACGACGACGCGGTGTTCGTCGGGGTCTGGGCCGACGACCCGCGGCCCGACCTGATCCGCGCGCTCCTGACTCGCCGCGACGTCGACGCGCCGGCCGACGCGGTGGTCGTCGCGTTCGACAGCTACCACGACCGCCGGACCGCGTACGCGTTCCAGCTCAACGCCGCCGGCGTGCAGCGCGACATGCTGCTGTTCGACGACTCGAACCAGGACGACACCTGGGATGCAGTGTGGACCGGCAACGCCCAGATGACGCCGTCGGGGTGGACCGCGGAGTACCGGATCCCGCTCAGCCAGCTACGGTTTGCCAGCGCCGATCATCAGGAGTGGGGATTCCAGATCCTGCGCGTGATCGGCCGCACCGGCGAGCAGGACTCGTGGTCGCCGTGGCCGCGCAGCGCGCCGCAGGTGGTCAGCAAGTTCGGCGTGGTCGACGGGATCTCGCACCTCGGCCAGCGGACGCGGCTCGAGCTCCTGCCGTACGCGACCGGCGGCGTCGAGCGCATGCCGGTCGACGCCGGCGATCCGCTGAACAGCCGCTACGGCTGGCGCCGCAACGTCGGCCTCGATCTCAAGTACGGCCTGGGCCCGGCGTTCACGGTGTCGGCGACGATCAACCCCGACTTCGGCCAGGTCGAGGCCGATCCGTCCAAGGTCAACCTGTCGGCCAACGAGCTGTTCTTCGCCGAGAAGCGGTCGTTCTTCCTCGAGGGCTCCGAGCTGTTCAAGCTCCCGATCGGCAACAGCGATAACAGCGTCGAGGGTGCGTTCTACAGCCGCCGGATCGGCGCCGCCCCGGCCGCGCCCGACGTCGACTACGACTTCCTCAAGGCGCCGCAATCGACCGCGATCTACGGCGCCGCCAAGCTGACCGGCAAGACCCCGGGCGGCTGGTCGGTCGGCGTGCTCGATGCCGTGACCGGGCGCGAGACCGCCGAGCTCGCGCTCGAGAGCCCCGCGGGCACGGCGCCGGCGCGGTCCGAGCTCACCGTGGCGCCGCTCACCAACTACGCCGTCGCCCGGCTCAAGCGCGACCTGCGCGACGGCGAGACCTCGATCGGCCTGTCGGCGACCGCGGTCGATCGCAAGCTCGGCGGCACCGGCCTCGAGGCCACGCTCCACGATCAGGCGTACACCGGCGGCGTGCAGCTCCAGCACCGCTGGGCCGACAACGCGTGGACCGCGAACGTCAACCTGATGGGCAGCTGGGTCCACGGCAGCCCCGAGGCGATCGCGAACACGCAGCAGAGCTCGGTGCACTACTTCCAGCGCCCCGACGCCGGCGACGTCCACCTCGACCCGACGCGCACCAGCCTGTCGGGGCTGGCGGCCAAGTGGATGATCGGCCAGCTCGGCGACAACAAGCACTGGCGCTACGGTTTCGGCGGCGACCTGCGGACCCCCGGGCTCGAGCTCAACGACGCCGGGTTCCAGCTCAACTCGGACCGCATCACCCCGTTCCTCCTCGCCCAGTACCGCGATGATTCGCCCGGCGAGCACATCCTCAACTGGCAGTTCAACTCCGACGTGTTCAGCGTCCAGACCTTCGAGCCCAGGCTCACCGACTACGGGCTCGAGTCCAACGGCAACGTGCAGTTCGCGAACTACTGGTCCCTGTCGGGCGGCTGGAACATCGACCGTGCCCGGTGGAGCCCCAACGCGCTGCGCGGCGGCCGGACGCTGCGCAGCAACCCCGGGATGTTCGGCTACGTCAACCTCAACACCGACACCCGCAAGCCGGTGTGGTTCAGCGTCAACGGCTTCGGCGGGCACAACTTCACGTCGGGGTTCACCGAGGGCGGCGTCGATCTCGGCGCGACGATCCAGGCCCGATCCAACATCGACGTGTTCGTCGGACCGAGCCTGTATCACAGAAACGATCCGATGCAGTACGTCGATCAGGTCGACGACGACCTGGCGATGGATCGGACCCACTTCGTGTTCGGGCGGATCCGCGAGACCGACGTGTCGATGACGGTGCGGGCGAACTGGACGTTCTCGCCGCACCTGGCGCTGCAGGTCTACGCCCAGCCCTACGTCGCGTCCGGCCGCTACGGCGAGCTCAAGGACGTCGACAACCCCGGCGCGGTGCGGTTCGCCGACCGGTTCCACGCGTTCTCCGGCGACGAGCTCCGGCTGGCCGATGGCACCTACCACGTGATGCGCGACGGCTCGAGCTTCAGCTTCGACCGGCCCGACTTCAACTTCCGCCAGCTGCGCTCGACCCTGGTCGTGCGCTGGGAGTACCGCCCGGGCTCGACGGTGTTCGCGATCTGGAGCCACGGCCAGACCAGCGACACGTTCGACGACGGCCGGTTCCGGTTCGGCCGCGACCTGACCGATCTCGGCACCGCGCCGAGCGAGAACATCGTGATGGTCAAGGCAAACTACTGGATCGGGCTGTAGCGCGGTATGCTCGTCGGATGGGCTCGGCGCCCGCGACGGCCCCATCCAGCCAGTTCGGGAAGTACAGCCTGGTCGCGCGGCTCGCGACCGGGGGTATGGCGGAGCTGTTCCTCGGCCGGCTGCACGGTGCCGCCGGGTTCGAGAAGCTGGTCTGCATCAAGCGGATCCTGCCGCACCTCGCGCGCGACCGGCAGTTCGTCGCGATGTTCCTCGACGAGGCGCGGATCGCCGCGCGGATCACCCACCCCAACGTGTGCCAGGTGTTCGAGCTCGGCGAGATCGACGGCAGCTACTACCTGGCGATGGAGTACCTCGAGGGCGTGCCGCTGGCGTGCTTCCGCCGCCACGACTACTACGGCCCGGCGCCCGATCCGCGGCTGGTCGCCGGCATCGCGATCCAGGCGTGCGAGGGGCTGCACCACGCGCATCAGCTGAGGCACGGCGACGGCAGCGTCATGGAGGTCGTCCACCGCGACGTCTCGCCCCAGAACCTGTTCGTCACCGCCGACGGCATCGTCAAGGTGCTCGACTTCGGCATCGCCAAGATCCAGGGCGCGACGGTGCGGACCAGCACCGGCGCGATCAAGGGGACCTACGCGTACATGGCGCCCGAGCAGCTGCGCGGCGAGCGCGTCGACCGCCGCACCGACGTGTTCGCGATGGGCATCGTGCTGTGGGAGACCCTGACCCGGCGCTACCTGTTCAAGCGCGACACCGAGTTCCTGACGTTCCAGGCGATCACCGCCGAGCCGATCGAGGACGTCTGCGCGCTCCGGCCCGACGTGCCGCCGGCGCTGTCGGCGGTGATCCTGACCGCGCTGGCGCGCGACCGCAACGCGCGGTTCCCGACGGTGCGGATGCTCGGCGAGGCGATCGCCGCCGCGGTCCCGCCGCTGTCGAGCGCGGCGATCAGCGAGGAGATCGCGCGTGCGTTCCCCGGCCAGCTCGCCGAGCAGGCGGCGCTGATCCGCGTCGCCCGCGAGGGCGGCGCGTTCGACCTCGACGTCGAGCGCGGGCCATCGGTCGGCCACGGCGCCGACCTGCTCACCACGCCGGTCTCGAACCAGCGCGGGGCCGAGCCGGCGCCGGCCGCCGGCCCCGCCGAGGCCGTGTTCGGCGCCGCGACGGTAGTCTCGGCCACCCGCCCGCCGGCGCCGGCGTCGCTGCTCCGCCGGGTGTGGCGGCCGCTCGCGATCGCGGCCGTGGCGCTCGCGCTGGTCGGCGCCGGCGCGTACGTCGCCCGCATCACCCACGAGCCGGCGGCCCCCGCCGCGGAGGTCGCCGCGAGCCCCACGCGGGCCGACGCCGCGATGATCGAGCTGTCCGAGACCGCCCTGCCGGCGCCTGCGCCGCCGAATGCAGTGCCCGGCACCGCGGGCAACGGGCAGCTGCCGGGCAAGGCGCCGGGCAAGGCGCCCGACAACGTGCCCGGCAACGCGCCCGACCGGCCGGCGGACCAGGGGCCCGACCGGCCGGCGGACCGGCACGCCGCGAGCTCGTCTCGCCCGGTCCCGGCCGCCCGCCCGAGCGGCCCGCCGGGGTTCATCACGATCGACTCGTCGCCGGTGTACGCGGTGATCTACATCGACGGCAAGCGCCACGGCGAGACCCCCCTGGTGCGGATCGAGCTGTCACCGGGCCGTCACGTCGTGCATGCGGTCGCGCCCTCGGGCGCCACGCGCGACGTGCGGATCACCATCGAGCCCGGCAAG
>DASWRS010000191.1:0-7372 GCA_036403075.1 Kofleriaceae bacterium | reverse complement strand
GCATGACGACCACCTGCACGTCCGCGTCTACTGCTCGGCGGCCGACCGCGCGTACGGCTGCGCCGACCTGGGGCCGATGGAGATGCTGGCCGAGCGCCAGGCCGAGCCGTCCGCGGTCAACGCCCTGCAGGACGCGCTGGCAGCGAGCGCGGTGGCGCCACCGGCGCCGCCGGGGCCGTTCGCGTCGCCGGCCCCGCCGGAGCCGAACACGGACGTGGCACCCTCGGCCGCGCCTGCTGGCGGCATCGCGCCCGGTGCGGCGAGCGCGGCGGCGGCGAGCGCCGGTGCCGCGAGTGCGGCGAGCGCGGCGGCGGCGCTACCGGGCGCCGCGTCGATCGGCGCCGCGCCGCCCTATCTGGGCCGGCTGCTGCGCACGCACACCGACCGGATCTCCTTGCCGCGCTGGCGCTGAGCCGGCGCCGGCTGTTTTCCGCCGGCCTCACTCGTCGAGCAGGCCGAGCCGGACGTACAGCGGCCGGCTGATCTTGCGCAGCTCCGGCAGCCGGGCCGCGAACACCAGGCCGCACACGATGCAGATCGCGCCCGCCACCGCCAGGGTGTGGATCGCGCCGATCTGGCTGGCGAGCGCGCCCTCGAGCAGCGCCCCGACCGGCGCGCCGCCGAAGAACGCCACGGCGTAGAGGCTGATCACCCGGCCGAGCATCCTGTCCTCGACGATCGACTGGCACAGCGTGTTGGTCGACGCGAGCTGCATCATCATCGCCATGCCGACCACGAACAGCATCGGCACCGCGACCAGGGTCGAGTCGGCGAGCTCGAGCGCGACCAGCCCGGCACCCAGGCCGAGCGAGCAGCGCTTGATCACCGCTGCGAGGCCGACCACGGAGGTCCGGCTCGCGAGGTACAGCGCGCCGGCCAGCGCGCCGAGCCCGGCCGAGCTCATCAGGATGCCGAGCGTGCCGGGGCCGCCGTGCAGCCGGGTCGCGGCGATCACCGGCAGCAGCGTACCGTAGGCGCCGCCGAGCACGCTCGACGCCGCGAGCAGCAGAAGCACCGAGCGGACCAGCGGGAAGTTCCAGACGTAGCGCAGACCCTCGGCGAGATCGGACAGCACGTGGCTGGTGCGGACCGGCACCGGCCGCCGTGGGACCCGCATCGCGAGCAGCGACCCGATCACCGCGATGTAGCTCACCGCGTCGATCGCGAAGCAGCCGGCCGCGCCGATCGCGCCGATCAGCAGCGCCGCGATCATCGGCCCGATCAGCCGCGCGCTGTTGACCATCGACGAGTTCAGCGCGATCGCGTTGGGCAGATCGGCGCGGTCCTCGATCATCTGGCCGAGGAACGACTGCCGCGCCGGCATGTCGAACGCGTTGATCACCCCCTGGATCGCGCCGAGCACGATCAGGTGCCACACCGTCATCCCCGTCAGCGCGAACACGGCCAGCGCCGCCGACTGCAGCATCGCGGCGATCTGGGTGACGACGAGCGTGCGGTGGCGGTCCCAGCGATCGATCAGCACGCCGGCGAACGGCGCGATCGCCGAGGTCGGCGCCTGGCCGAAGAACCCGACGAGGCCGAGCATCAGCGCCGAGTGGGTCAGGTCGTATGCCATCCACACCGTCGCGAACCGGGTCAGCCAGGTGCCGATCACCGAGATCCCCTGGCCGGCGAAGAACAGCCGGTAGTTGCGATGCCGCAGCGCGCGACCGAGCCGACCGACCATACCCAAGCGTAGCGTGAGATCGCGGCGAGGCCCCGCGCTGTGGGGCCGCGCGTCCGGGGATCGGGGAGGAACGGAACCGGAAACCGATCGATCAGGGTGGGGCGACACGTGAGACAGCTGCGGCAGGAGCTGATCCTGAGATGCCGCATCGCCGCTGGCCGGTGCGCCGATGACCATGCGAGCGCGAGCCAGCTCGAAGCCGCGCGCTGGGTAACCGGGTGTGGCCACGCCCCGGCAGCTCCTGGAGCAGGCGCGCACCGTCTTGCTCGTCGATCGGCCGAGCGCGGCGGGCCCGCGGGCGTTGCTCGAAGCTGACCTGACCGTGTCCGGGCCGTCACCGGGCGGCGACCCGAGCGCGCCGTCGCGCCGTCGCGCCGCCGGTCCCGTGCGACGGCGTCCGCAGCTTCCGGCCGGAGATCGACGGCGACGCCGGCCACCGCGTGCGCGGTCGGCGAGCGGCGTCGCGCCGGCGTGAACATCGGATCCTCGCACGCAATCACGATCTGCCGCGATTGCCGATCTCGATACGGCAGGTAGATCGTGCAGAATCGCGATGCGAGCGAGCCGGCAGCGCCGCGCGTGGCGCTGCCGGCCCGATCCAGAAACGGCGGCAGGCGTCACGCGCCGGTCGTGCGGCGTGTCGCTGCATGTGGGTTCGCATCACCGCACGGGCGCATACGCAGCTTCGTGACCTCCTGCGACACGGCGCTGCATGGCCGCCGGCGCGAGCGGCGCGATAGATCCGGCCATGTCTGCCAGTCCTCGATGACAGTGAGGCCACCCGATCGCCGGCCCATTACCGGAACAGGGCTGTTCCGATGCTGCAGGCACAGATGGCCGGCGTTCCCTGCGGCGATTTGCAGCGTACGTCGATCGCGAAATGAGTGGACCGCATGTTCTATCCTGATTGACAATCTACAACGGTTGATATACATCTGTTCGACGTAGTCATGTATCGAACCTGGAGGGACCTGGCGGCGGCGTTCTGAGGGGATCGGGTGGTCTTTGCAGCCCGGTCGCTCGGCCCGATACCGCTTCTGCGCGTGACCGCGCGGAAGATGCAACTCATCTGATTTCATCACTCGACCACTCGTTCCCGTGCGCCGCCGGCGGGTCATGATCGTCCTTGGCGCGATCGAGACCCACCCCGACCCCAACCACCGGCCCGGTCGCGCCGGCGCTTGTCCCGCCGGCGGTGCATTGGACTTGATGTCGAGTCGCGTCAGCTGCGGATCAGCTCGCGCCAGCTGTGGCCGTCGCGGCCGATCATCTCGTCGGCGGCAGCGGGGCCGGCAGAGCCCGGCTCGTAGAGATGCACGCCGGGGGTGGCCTCCCAGATCTGGAGCACCGGCTGGATCAGCTCCCAGGCGCGGTCGACCGAGTCGCGGCGGTTGAACAGCGTCGCGTCGCCACGCATGCAGTCGAGCAGCAGGCGCTCGTAGGCCTCCGAGATCGGGCGCTTGAACGCGTCGGCGTAGGTCATGGTCATGAGCACGTTGCCGACGTTGATGTTCTCGCCCGGGACCTTGGCGACGAACCGCAGCGAGATGCCCTCGTGGGGCTGGATCCGCAGCGTGAGGACCGCCGGCTGGAGCGCGTTGCCGGCGGCCTCGTCCTTGAACAGCACCAGCGGAACGGCGCGGAAGTGGATGTCGACCTCGGTCAGGCGCTCCGCGAGCTTCTTGCCGGCGCGCAGGTAGAACGGCACGCCTTGCCAGCGCCAGCTGTCGATCATGAAGCGCATCGCGGCGTAGGTCGGGGTCTGGGACTCGGGGGCGACGCCGTCCTCCTCGCGGTAGCCGCGGTACTGGCCGCGCACGCAGTGGTTGGCGACGTCGTTGAGATCGAGGTTCCTGACCGAGCGCAGGACCTGGGACTTCTCGTCGCGGATGTCGTCGGCCGAGAACGAGGCTGGGACCTCCATCGTGACCAGCGACATGACCTGGAGCAGGTGGTTCTGGATCACGTCGCGGACCACCCCGGTCGACTCGTAGAACGCGCCGCGGCCCTCGATGCCGATCGACTCGGCGGCGGTGATCTCGACGTAGTCGACGTGGTTGCGGTTCCACAGCGGCTCGAAGATCGAGTTGCCGAACCGCAGGACCAGGATGTTCTGGACGGTCTCCTTGCCGAGGTAGTGGTCGATCCGGTAGATCTGCGACTCGTCGAGGTAGTTGCCGATCATCTCGTTGAGCTGGCGCGCCGAGGTCAGGTCGCGGCCGAACGGCTTCTCCACGATGACCCGGCACGACGGCTTGCCGGGGCCCTGGACGGCGCGATCGATCAGGGCGTGCTGCTGGAGCTTCTGCAGGATCACCGGAAACGCCGCCGGCGGGGTCGAGAGGTAGAACACGCGGTTGCCGCGGGTGCCCTTGGCCGCGGCGGCCTCGAGCCGCGCCTTGAGCGCGAGGTAGGTCGCATCGCTGTCGAACTCGCCGGCGACGTAGTCGAGCGTGCTGGCGAACTTGTCCCACATCGCCGGCTCGACCTTGCGGCGCGAGAACTCGGTGACCCGCGGCTTGAGCCGTTCGGCAAACTGCTGCGCGGTGAGCTCGCCGCGGCTGACGCCGATGATCACCGTCGGCTCGGCCAGCGCGCTGTCGAGCATCACGTTGTAGAGCGCCGGGGCGAGCTTTCGGCCGGCGAGGTCGCCGGTCGCGCCGAAGATCACGATCGCGGTCGGATCGGGGCGCCGCCGGCGGGTCGCGAGGGCGCCGAGGATCTCGCCGGTGACCGACGACGATGACGTGGTGGCCGCCGCGGTCGCTGCGGGCCTGGGGGAATCGGTCATGGGCGTGCGTCCTTGTGGGTGACGGCGTGATGTGCGGCGCCGAACAGCGCGGCGCGGGGTTCGAGGGTGACGCGGACGCCGAGCCCGCGCGTCCACGACGCGAACCGGCCCTTGGCGTTGAATCGCTCGACCAAGCGCGGCTGCTGCAGCGCGGGCAGGATCTTGGGCGGGATCCCGCCGCCGATCACCACGCCGCCGGTCGCCAGGCCGCGCAGCGCGAGGTTGCCGGCCTCGGCGCCGAGGATCTCGACGAAGATCTCGAGCGCGCGGACGCATGCCGGATCGCGGCCGTCGAGCGCGGTGCGCGAGATCACGGCGTTGCGATCGCCGGCGGCGATCTCGGCGGTGAGCCACGCCGGCTCGGCCGAGCCGGTGGTGTGGCGCACGAAGCCGTAGAGGTCGCCGATGCCGGCGCCGGACAGCACGCGCTCGTAGCTGACGTGCGGACCGTGGGCGCCGCGCAGGAACCGCAGCAGCTCGATCTCCTCGTCGCTGCCCGGCGCGAAATCGGCGTGGCCACCCTCGGATGGCAGCGCCAGGTAGCGGGTGCCGTCGGACACCAGCAGCGCCTCGCCCAGGCCAGTGCCGGGCGCGATCACGGCGACGGTGCCGCCCGGCGCGGCCACCGCCTCGCGCTGGAGCACGGCGAACGCGGCCGGAGGCAGGACCAGCGCGCCCAGCGCGGTGGCCTGGAGGTCGTTGAGCAGCGTGACCGGGACGCCGAGCCGGGCGGTCAGCGCCGCGGCGTCGATCGTCCATGGCAGGTTGGTGATCTTGGCCGTGCCGCCGGAGACCGGGCCGGCGACGCCGAAGCACGCCGCGTCGAGCGTGCCGCGATCGCCGGACGCGGGGCTCTGCGCGAAGAACTGCTCGAGGATCGCCTCGAGCGAGGGGTAGTCGGCGCAGTGGTACACGGTCTCGCGGACGATCGCGAACGCGGCGTCGCAGATCGCGAGCACGGCCTTGGTGCCGCCGATGTCGCCGGCGAGGATCACGCGCGCGCTCCGAGCGCCGAGGCTGCCGCGGCATCGACGAACCACACCAGCTCGCCCGAGCTCGGCGCGACGAGCTGCGCCGGGTACAGCGCGGGGTTGCGCGGGCCGGCGACGACCTGGGCGAGCGCTCCAGCCTTGTCGGCGCCGGCGACCAGGAACCACACGCAGCGGGCGGCGTTGATCGCCGGCGCGGTGAGCGTCAGCCGCGTGGTCGTGCCGTGGACCAGCGGCGAGGTGACGCGGTTGGCGACCACCCAGCGCGACGCCTCGCCGAGCGCCGCACTGCCGGGGAACAGCGAGGCGGTGTGGCCGTCGGGGCCCATGCCGAGCAGCACCAGGTCGAGCACCGGCGGCGCGCCCAGCGCGGCGACCAGCTCGCGCTCGTAGGCCAGCGCCGCGGCGTCGTGATCCGGGGGCTCGCCGGCCATGCGGTGGACCTGCGCGGGGCCGAGGCCGAACGCGGCGGCCGGCTCGATCAGCGCCTCGCGGGCCATGCGGTAGTTCGAGTCGGGGTGGTCGGGCGGCACGGTGCGCTCGTCGCCCCACCACAGCGCGAGCTGGCGCCAGGGCAGGGCGCCGGCGCCACGCGCCGCGAGCAGCTCGAACAGCCGCCGCGGCGTCGAGCCGCCGGACAGCGCGATGTGGCAGGTCCCGCGCGCGGCCACCGCGGCCCGGGCGAGCGCGCCGAGCTCGTCGGCCGCAGCCCGGCTGAGCGCGTCGAGGTCATCGAACCGGCGGATCGCCGGGGTCGCGGGCGGCGTCATGTCTTGTCGCCCTTTCACCCGCCCGTCGGGCGCTCGACGTGGCCGCCGAACTGAAACCGCATCGCCGACAGGACCTTCTCGGCGAACGAGTGCTCCTCGCGCGACCGGAACCGGGTGAACAGCGAGGCGGCGATCACGTTGGCGGGCACGGCCTCCTCGATCGCCGCCATCACGGTCCAGCGGCCCTCGCCGGAGTCCTCGACATGGCCGGAGAACTTGGCCAGCGCCGGGTCCTCGACCAGCGCCTTCGCGGTCAGGTCGATCAGCCACGACGACAGCACGCTGCCGCGCCGCCAGACCTCGGCGATCTCGGCGACCGGGAGGTCGAAGCGATGCTCCTCGGCGACCGTGGCGTTGCCCGCGCCGCGCATGATGTCGAAGCCCTCGGCGAGCGCCTGCATGATGCCGTACTCGATGCCGTTGTGGACCATCTTGACGAAGTGGCCGGCGCCGACCGGGCCGCAGTGCAGGTAGCCATCTTCGGAGGTCAGGGCGGTCCCGCCGGATGACGCGAGCTTGTCGCGGCCCGGCGTGCGCTCGACCGTGCCGCGGCCGGGGGCCAGGGTCTTGAAGATCGGATCGAGCCGCTGCACCGCGGCCGGGTCGCCGCCGAGCATCAGGCAGTAGCCGCGCTCGAGCCCGAACACGCCGCCGCTGGTGCCGGCATCGACGTAGGTGATCTGCCTGGCGGCGAGCGCCCTGGCACGGCGCACGTCGTCCTTGAAGAACGTGTTGCCGCCGTCGATCACGGTGTCGCCGGCCTCGAGCAGGTTGCCGAGCTCGGTCACGGTGGCCTCGGTCGGGGCCCCGGCGGGGACCATGACCCACACCGCGCGCGGCTTGGCGAGCCCCGCGACCAGCACCGCGAGCGAGTCGGCGCCGGTGGCGCCCTCGGCGGCCAGCGCCTTCACGGCGTCCGGGCTGCGATCGTAAGCGACGACGCGGTGGCCGCCGCGCATCAACCGGCGCGCCATGTTGGCGCCCATCCGACCAAGTCCGATCATTCCGAGCTGCATCCGTTACCTCCTGGTGGTGACGCAGGCAATCGCGGGCCCACTCCGCACGATTGCACCGAATCCGTACGCGCGCAGGTGCGAGGGCCGACTTTCACGGATGCGTCGCGCGCTTCCGCGCG
>DASWRS010000190.1:0-13314 GCA_036403075.1 Kofleriaceae bacterium | reverse complement strand
GGGGGCGGGTCGACCTTGACGGTTCTGCTTGAACAACTGTCCGGGCGGGCCGACCAACTGCACGTCGACACCTCCACCGCCCTGCCCGTAGACGGCCAGCGGCGCGAGCCCACGTTACTCGGCGGTGGCGATGTGGTCGCGCAGGAACGTCAGGCTCCTGGGTACGCGCGCCGACCAGAACGCGAAGTCGTGCTTGCCGGGCCCCAGGAAGTACTCGTGCTCGATGTGCCGGGCGGTCAGCGCCTCGTGGACGTACTGCAGGTTGTCGTGCAGCGCGAAGTCGTCCTCGGTGCCGCAGTCGAAGTACAGCGCGAGCTTGCCGGGGCCGGCCTTGGTCGCGAGCTCGACGACGTCGTGGGCCTTCCACGCCGCGATGTCGGTGCCGAACAGGCGCTGGATCCAGACGCCGATCGGGCCGACGGCGGCGCCCCAGCCCGAGACGTCGCTGAACAGCTCGGTCTTGCCGGGCGCGAACGGCCGCGGCCCGCGGTAGAGCAATGCGATCGCGCCCGAGTGGCTCGCGGCGGCGGCGAACTCGTCGGGGTGGCGGAAGCCGAGCGCCATCGCGCCGAACCCGCCCATCGACAGCCCGGCGATGCCGCGGGCGTCGCGGCGCGCGATCGTGTGGTAGTGGCCGTCGACCCAGCCGACCAGATCCTTGGCGATGTAGGTCTCGTAGTTGCGCGCGCGGACGCAGGTGGTGTCCTTGGGCTCGCGGTCGGGAAGGAACAGGCCGGTGCCGTCCTTCATGCACTGGTCGTAGTCGATCTTGTCCGCCGAGTCGACGTAGAAGCCATCGTCCCCGTCGGGCATGACGACGATCGCGGCGAGGCCGAGCTGATCGGCGGCGGCGTCGAGCTTGCCGTTCTGGACCCAGTTGGTCTCGTTGCCGCCCAGGCCGTGCAGGTAATAGAACACCGGCCAGTGCCGGGTGGGCTGGCTGTCATAGCCGCGCGGCAGGTAGACCAGGACCGCCTTGTCGACCCCGAGCGCCTCGGAGTGGAAGGTCTCGTGCGCGACCCGGCTCGCCGAAGGTGGGCCGGCGGGGGCGGGCGGCTCGCCGGCGTTGCGGGGCGGCTCGCCGGCCGGGGACCGGGACGAGCACCCGACGGCGAAGCCGAGGACGAGGACCAGGCCGGAGACGAGGCCGGAGCCGAGAACAGAGCTGGGGACGAGCAAGCGCTTCATGGCATCACCGGGAGCATCGCGACGGCCTGGACCATCGACGAGCGGAATGAGACGACGAGCTGGACCAGGCGCTCGGTGGCGAGGGCGACGCGGGGATCGACGGCTCGGATGGCGGAGATGGCCGAGACGGTGGCGAGGGCGGCGGCGCCGCCGGCGTCGAGGCCCAGCGGCGCCTGGACCTGGCCGAAGCCGGCGATCAGGTCGCGCAGGGTCGGCGCCGGTGGATAGATCTCGAGGCCGGTGGCGGCGTCGACGCCGGCGAGCTTTCGGGCCTCGGCCAGGGCGGCGTCGAGGCCGCCGATCTCGTCGACCAGGCCAAGCTCCCGGGCGCGCGCGCCGGTCCACACCCGGCCTTGCGCGATCGGCTCGATGTCGCCGGGCTTCTTGTGGCGGCCCTCGGCGACCCGGCCGACGAACACGCGATACACCGCCTCCATGGCGGTGCGGACCGCGGCGCGCTCGTCCTCGGTCCACGGCCCCAGGCTCGCCATCATCGTCGCCCGCTTGCCGCGCCCGATCGGGAAGGTGTGGACGCCGAGCCGGGCGAGCGCGTCGCGCGCGGCGAGCTTGCCGCCGACCACGCCGATCGATCCGGTCAGGGTGTCGTCGAGCGCGAAGATCTTCGTCGCGCCGCTGGCGATGTAGTAGCCGCCGCTGGCGGCGACGTCGCTCATCGACACGATGACCGGCTTCTTCGCCTTGAGCTCGGCGACCGCGCGCCAGATCAGCTCGGAGGCCTGGGCGCTGCCGCCGCCCGAGTCGATGCGCAGGACCACGGCCTTGACCCGGTCGTCGGCGGCGAGCGCGCGCAGCGCCGCGACCAGGGTGTGCGACGCGATCTGGCCGCGCGCGCCGAGCACGCCATCGCCCTCGCCGTCGATGATGCTGCCGATCGCGTAGACCAGCGCGACGTGATCGCCGGGCGGCGTGGCGGGCGGGATCGCGCCGAGGAACCGCCACACGCTGGCCAGCATCGCGAGCGAGCTGCCGCGCTCGGCCGCGAGCTCGAGCCGGGTCCACGCGGCGCCGCGGGTCTGGGCGTCGCGGAACGCCTCGAACGCCGCGACCTCGTCGGCCAGGCCGGCGGCGGCCGCCTGGTCGGCGGGGAACAGCGCGGTATCGATCAGCGCCTTGACCGTGGCCGGGGCGAGCTTGCGCTCGGCGGCGATGACGTCGACCATCGTCTGGTAGCGGTGATCGAGGATCGCGCCGAGCGTCTCCTCGGTCTGGCGCGACGGCGCGTCGAGCGTCAGCGGCTCGGCGGCGCCCTTGTACGCCCCGACGTGGAGGAAGTCGGCCTGGATGCCGAGCTTGTCGAGCAACGGCTTGATGTGGACCGGCATCGCGGCCGGGCCGGTGATCGCGATCTCGCCCAGCGGCGCGAGCCCGATCCGATCGCACGCGGCGAGCACGAGGTAGCCGGCGTTGCTCGCCTGCTCGGCGTGGCACGCGACGGTCTTGCCGGCCTTGCGCAGGTCGTGGACCGCCGCGCGCAGCTCGATCGCGTCGGGCAGGCTGATGTCGATCGCGCCGGCGCGCACCAGGACGCCGCTCAGCTTGTCGTCGCCGGCGAGCTCGCGCAGCCGATCGATCAGCGTGCGCAGCTCGGTGCCCCGGCTGCCCGACCACGACAGCGCGCTGCGCTCGACGATCTCGCCGTGCAGCGCGAGCACGCCCCAGTGCGGCCGGGTCTCGTCGAGGTCCCTGGAGCGATCGGGGGCCTCGTACGGCCCGGGCCGGGCCATGGCTTCGGCGATCGTCGAGAACGCGGTCCCGAGATCCAGGCCACCGAGCTTGCCGCGGTCGGGCTTGCCGGGCCCGGCCTTGTCGCCGGAGGGCGTGCCGGCGGACGCGGCCGCCGCCGACCACGGATCGTCGCCGGGGGAGCGCCCGGCAGCTCCGGCCGCGGTGGTGTGATCGAGGCGAGACGGCTCGGTGCACGACGCGCACGCGATCACGCACGCCAGAACGCCGGCCCGTAGCATGCCCGTTCATACCACGGGGCCCTGCGCCGCCCCATCGGCGCCCGGCCGGACGCGCCACGGTGATCGCGCGATCGTGATCGCGCGACGGTGATCGCGCGACGGCGATCAGCCCGAGCCGGAGCCGGCGCCTGCGGGATCGGGCGCGGCGGGCGGCGGCGCCGGCGTCGTCGGTGCGGGTGCGGGCGGCGTCTCCGACGGCGGCGGCGCCGCCGAGCCGGTGCCGGCGGGCGGCGGCGCTGCCGTGTCACCGCCGAGCCGATCGAGCTGCTTCTTCACCGCGGCGTTGCCGGGATAGACCTCGAGATAGGCCTTGTAGGCCTCGATCGCCTGCTCCTTGCGGCCCTGCTGCTGGTAGGCCTCGGCGATGCCGCGCAGCGCCGGTTCGTACTTCGGCGACACCGCGAGCGCCGCGCGGAACTTCGAGAACGCGCTCGCGAACTGCTTGGCGTCGATGTGGCAGTAGCCCTCGCCCGCGAGCGCCTCGACGCCGTTGGGCTTCTGCTCGAGCGCCCGGGTGTAGAGCTCCATCGCCTTGGCGCAGCTGGTGTCGGCGATCGCGTTGGCGCGCGCGAGCAGGCGATCGTAGCTGTCGCCGCCGCCGCTCTCGGGGGCTGTGCCTGCAGCGGGGCCGGGGCCTGCGCCGGGGCCAGGACCGGGGCGACGCGTCGACGTCCCCGGATCGCGGGGCGGCGCGACGCTGCGCGCGCTGCCGGAGCCGTCCGCGCTGGTCTCGGGCGGCAGCGGATCGGTCCGGGCGACCATGGTGTCGAGCCGGGCGGCCAGCGCGCGGGCGCCGGCGTGCTCGGGCTGCGCGGCGAGGATGGTCTCGACCAGCGGCTTGGCCTCGGCGGCCTTGGTCTGCGCCGCGAGCGCGAGCGCGAGGTGGAACCGCGCGCGCACGTCGCCCGAGCTCTCGAGCTTGCCGTCCCCCTGATCGATCGCCGCGAACGCGGCGCGGGCGTCGTCGAGCTTGCCGTCGCGCGCCGGCACCAGCGCGTCGGCGAGCGCGAGCTCGCGGGCCCAGTCCTTGTCGGCCCGGGCCCGCGCCGTGTCGAGGTAGCGCTTGATGTCGCGCGCCGGCTTGCCCTGGAGCCGGAGCACCTCGGCCATCGCGATGTTGGCGCCGGGGTCGTCACCGGCGGCGCGGAGCGCGCGCTGCGCGGCGGTCGCGGCGTCGAGCACGAGCTGCTTGGCCTCCTTGCGCAGACCGTCGGCCTCGGGGCCGGCGATCAGCGCCGCGCGATCCTGGAGGTCCTGCGCGAGCTGCGCGATCAGGTGCGCGCGCAGCGCCTGCGACGGCGCGTCGAGCTTGCCGTCGAGCGCTTGCACGGCGGTGCGCAGCCGGGGCTCTAGATCGGCGGCGAGCTCGCCGCGCGGGCCGGCCTGGGCCGCGACGGGCTCGACCGCCGCGGCATCGGCCGGCACCGGCGTGACCACGGCGGCCGCGTCGGGCACGACCTGGGTCACCGCGGTGGCGCCGGCATCGCGGACGGGCAGCGCCGAGGGCTCGTCGTTGCCGGTGCGGAGCACGAGCAGGTAGACCGCCGCCGCCGAGATGCCCATCACGAGCAGCGCGATGATCAGCACCCACATCCCGGCCCGCGAGCCGCGGCGCGCCGGCAGGACGTCGTCGTCCTCGTCGAGCGCGCGGACCCGCGCCGAGTCGAACGACATCGCGTCACCCGGGGCCATCCGCACCCGGCCCGCGAACGCCGGCTCGTCGGGGGCCGCCGAGAGCTTGCCGACGAACGGCCGCGACTGCGACGCCCCGTCCGGGAGCCCCGGGACATCGTGCTTGAGGCCGTCGGTGGCCCACGCCGCGGTGGCGCGGTTGCCCTGCGGCGGCGGGATCGCGGGCGGCTGCGGCTGCCCGGTCGGGCCCGACGCGGCGGCGGCTCGCCTCGGCGGCGGTGGCGGCGGCGTGGTCCGCGGCCGGCGCGGCGGCGGCTGCTGCGGTGGCGAGGCCGGCTCGGTCGGCCCCAGCATCGACGGGCCCGGCACCGGAGCTCCGGGCACGGCGCCCGGCGGCGGCACCGGCGTGCGCGCGGCGCCGCGGACCGGCAGCGGCGGCGGCGTGTTGGCCGGCGGGCGGTTCGGGTAAGCGCGCGTGGTCCGCGGCTCGTGGGCATCGTCCGGATCGTCGGGCAAGATCGTGCCGCCGGCCGCCTGCGCCGCGCCGTAGCCCGGGAGGGTTCCGGGCAGGTCCTTGATCGAGCTGATCGGAGCGGGGGCGACCGGAGCGGGCCGGCTCGGCGGCTTGACGCGGTCGCGGCTGGCGCGTGCCTCGTCGGCGATCGTGAAGTACTGGTCGAGGTCGGCGATGTCGCCGATCCGCTTCCAGGTCTTGCCGGTGCGCGAGATCAGCGACTCGCGCGTGACCACGCCGGCGATGATCCACTGCTGCAGCGTCGCGAGCTCGCGGCAGCTCTTCTGCTCGCCGTTGTCGAGCCGGATCAACCACTGCCGGTCGACCGTGGTCGGGGCCTCGTCGGCGCCGAGCGACCGCTCGTCATCGAACAGCGAGTCGCTCGGCCGCGCGGGAGCCCGGGCGGAGGGCTGCGGCGGCTGCTGCGGCTTCGAGCTCGGCCGCGGCCGCACCGCGGTGATCGGCTCGCGTCCGCCGCCGGCCGGCGGGACCGCCGTGTGGCCAACGTTGGTGATCGCGCGCTTGCGGATCTTGAACATGTGGCCGCAGTGGGTGCACTTCACGGTGACCCCACCGGGCTTGAGGCGCGCCTCGTCGAGCTCGTACTCGGTCTGACACTTCTCGCAGCGGACGTCCATAAGTCGCACGCAACTGCGTGTCTTGGTTTGCGAACGTAGCACGGCGATGTGACGCGTGCACCTTGTGCACTCCCCGACCGATCGACGAATCTCGACGCATGAACGACGGCCGGGAGCGTGCGGCCGAGCGCGTCCGCGTCGATGCGTTCGTGAGGGTCCACGGCTCCGATGGCCAGGAGCTCGTGTTCCGCACCCGGGATCTATCGGAGCAGGGGCTGTTTCTCTACACCCGCGTCGCCCGGGTCTATCCGTTCAAGGTCGGCTCGACCCTCCTGCTCGAGCTCTACGACTTCGATCAGCAGGTCACCTGCAAGGTGGTCGTGGTGCGCGTGGTCGATCCGGGAAGTCCGGAGAACGAGACGTTCCCGGCGGGGTTCGGCGTCCGGATCGTCGAGTGCGACGAGGCGTCGCGCCGCACGCTGCTCGCGATGATCGATCGGATCAAGGCCGGCGAGGTCTACTGACCCGCAGCTGCGGCGACACGGTCAGTGCGCCTCCTCGGAGTTGACCTCCTCGACGGTCGCCAGGATGTCCTTGACGTCGATCAGCCGCAGCCGGTCGTCCCAGGGCACGCGCACCCCGGCCTCCTTGCGGAACAGCACGTGCGCGCCGTGCGGGACGCCCGACACGTTCTCGGTGACCTCGCTCGTGGTCGGTCGGTCGCGGGCGACCTCGATCACCTTGCCGTAGAACGCCTCGTCCTGCGCTTCCTTGGCGCCGGCCGGCAGGTACAGCCCCGCGTCGGTCCGCTCCTCGATCCGGATCACCTGGACCAGGACGCGCATCCCCAGCGGGAGGATCAGACGGTGGGCCGTCACGTGGTCACAGGTCGCGCTCGAACACGACCGCGCCACTCTGCTCCAGGCAACGTAGCCGGGTCAAGCCGGCGCCGCGCAGCGCGGTCCGCTCCCCGTCGATCGCCGGCCGCATCGCCGGGTCGGCGCACGATCCCGATCGCACGTCGATCCGGTCGCCGATGATCTCGGTCCGTCCCCACAGCCGCTGCCGGCGCAGCAGGTCCTCGAGCCCGAGCGCGGCGGCGCGGCGGTCCTGCGCGGTGGTCGGGGCGGGGGCCGGCGCGGGGGCCGGCTGGATCAGCGGAGCGCTGGCGACGCGCGGCACCGGCCGCTCGGAGACGACCTCGACCGGCGCGGGCATCACCTCGGGTGCCGCGGCCTGCTTGCTGCCGCCGCGCGCGCGGAGCCCGAGCCCGACCACCAGGACGATCGCCGCGACGCCGAGCCCGACGAGCACCGCCGAGATCGGAAACCCGCCGCGCGCCACCGCCGTGCCGCCGGGATCCGCCGTCGTCCGCTTGCTGCGCGCTCCGAGCGGCAGCGCCGCGTGGCACCTCGGACACCGCACGTAGCCTGGCACCACGGCCACACCACACGCCGGACAGACCGCGTTCATGCCGACAGGATACTCGCGGCTACGCGCTGCGCGAAACTTTGCGACGCCTCATCAAGAGGAGCATCGTGGTCCCCCCCAGCAGCAGGCTGAGGTCCCCGCGGCCGTCGCCCGACGCGCTGCAACACCCACCCCCGGTGGTCTTGCCGACGGGCTCGCACGTGCCCGGGTTGCTGGTCTTGGGATAGATGTCGCACATCGACTGGATGTCGTCGTCGGACAGCGACTCCTTCTTGGTCTCGCCGCACTCCTGGAAGTTGTACATCGTGGCCTCGAGGATCTTGGGCGGGTTGCTCGCCGAGCACGCCGGCACCGGGTTGCCCAGGTTGTCGGTCCGCGCCGGATCGTTGCCGACGGTGCAGGGGTGCTCGAGCCCGTGGAGGTGGCCGAGCTCGTGGGTCAGCGTGTTCTGCAGCTCGGCCTGGCAGGCCTGCTCGCTCTTGCTCACGTGGTTGACCGAGATCGCGAAGTTGACGCCGTTGAGCTCGATGTCGGCGTCGAGGATCTCGCCGTCCCGCGCGCTGGTCATGTCATCGACGTAGACCGCCGTGGTCAGGCCGGCGGCCTGCCGCGAGTAGCAGCTCGCCGGCGTGGTCTTGGTCGCCGGCCGCTCGCCCCACGACGTGGTGCCGTCCGTGCACATGTGCGGCAGGTCGCGGAACTTGATCAGGTTGACCTTGTCGTTGCCGACCTCGAGTGATTTTCGGCCGGCGTTGATCAGCGTGAACGACGAGCACGACGCGGTCTTGGTGTTCCACTCGTCGATCGCCGCCTGGATCACCGGGAACTCCCCGTCGCCGTCGATCGCCGTGGTCCCGGCATCATCGACGGTCACGAACGCGCAGCCCGAGGCCCAGCGCAGCGGGTGGCCGGCCTTGGTCGGCCCGGTCCGGACGTAGCCGGCCGGATACGACAGCACGCGGACGCTGTCGAGCACGACGTGCTCGTGTTGCGACAGGTCGACGTCCTTGTGCGCCGCGACCGCGACGTGCATCCCGACCTCGAGGATCGCCGGCGCCGGGAACGTCGTCATGCCGATGCCGTCGACGCTGCCGCCGACCTGGTTGACGACGACCTCGCTGCCGTCCGCGGTGCGCACGGTCGCGTCGGTCGCGATCGCCGAGCGATCGTCGTTCCAGTAGCTGTGAACGGCGACCACGTCGCCATCGATGATCAGGATGGGCACTGCCATTGCCTGACGACGCTAGCACGCCATGTTACAAGGGCGCACCATGACGCCACCCGGCACCCCCGTGCGTGTGCGGATCGCACCATCACCGACGGGCGACCCCCACGTCGGCACCGCCTATATCGCGCTGTTCAACTACGTCTTTTCCCGCCAGCAAGGTGGCAAATTCGTGTTGCGGGTCGAAGACACCGATCAGGCGCGCGCGCGCACCGACTCCGAGCAGCTGATCTTCGACGCGCTGCACTGGGTCGGGTTGACGTGGGATGAAGGTCCCGATGTAGGGGGCCCCCACGCCCCGTACCGCCAGAGCGAGCGCGGCCAGATCTACCGCGATCACGCGCAGATCCTGCTCGACCGTGGGGAGGCCTATCGCTGCTTCTGCACCGAGGACCGGCTCGCCAAGCTGCGGATCCAGCAGCAGGCGGAGAAGCGCACGCCGGGCTACGACCGCCACTGCCGCGATCTCGACCCGGCCGACGGCGAGCGCCGCGCCGCGGCGGGCGAGCCGTGCGTGGTCCGGCTCGAGGTCCCGCTGTCCGGACCGATCACGTTCCGCGACCGGCTGCGCGGCGAGGTCACCCGCGACGCCAAGGAGATCGATGACCAGGTGCTGCTCAAGTCGGACGGCCTGCCGACCTACCACCTGGCCAACGTCGTCGACGACCACCTGATGGCGATCAGCCACGTGATCCGCGCCGAGGAGTGGATCTCGTCGACCCAGAAGCACGTGCTGCTGTACCAGGCGTTCGGCTGGGACGCGCCCGAGTTCATCCACATGCCGCTCTTGCGCAACGCCGACAAGGACAAGACCAAGATCAGCAAGCGCAAGCAGCCGGTGTCGGTCAACTACTACCGCGACATCGGCATCCTGCCCGAGGCGCTGCTCAACTTCCTCGGCACGATGGGCTGGTCGTTCGGCGGCGACCGCGAGAAGTTCACGCTCCAGGAGATGATCGACGTGTTCTCGTGGGACCGCGTCTCGCTCGGCGGCCCGGTGTTCAACCTCGAGAAGCTGACCTGGCTCAACGAGAAGTACCTCCACGAGCTGTCGATCGACGAGCTCGCCGACCGGGTGATCGCGTGGCGGCTCAACCGCGACTACCTGCGGTCCGCGCTGCCGCTGGTCCAGAAGCGGATCCGCAAGCTCGACGAGGTGATCCCCGCGACCGAGTTCCTGTTCTCGGGCGACCTCGACTACACGCCGGTGCTCGGCGAGCTCGCCGTGCCCGAGGTCGCTCCCGCCGACGTCTCCAAGGCCGTCCTGGCCTACGTCGAGCGCTTCGAGGCGCGCGTCGGCTGGACCAAGCAGATGCTCGAGGACGAGGCGAACGCCTGGTGCACCGAGCTCGGCTGGAAGACCAAGCACGCGTTCATGCTGCTGCGGGTCGCGGTCACCGGCCGCACCGCGACGCCGCCCTTGTTCGAGACCATGGTCGTGCTCGGCAAGGAGATCACGCGGCGGCGGCTGCGCCGCGCGGCCGAGGCGCTCGGCAAGGCCCGGTAGATGGTCGGAGTCGCCGGCGCCACCGTCAGCGTGCTCGTGGTCCTGGTCGCCCTCGCGCTGGCGGTGCGGGATCCGGCGCTGTTCACCTGGCTGCAGGCGGCCCTGGGATCGGCGTGCTGGATCGTGTCACGGCTGCGCTGGATCCCGGGGCTGTGGTGGCTCGCGACGCTGCTGGGCTGGGTGCTCAGGCTGATCCTCGGATCGCCCGAGATCGCGCTCGATCAGTGGCGCGCGATCGACGGCGAGACGGTGCGCGACCCCGGCGAGGCCGGCCGGACCAGCGTGCAGGTGCTCGCGGTGCTGGTCACCGTCGCGGTGTCGCTCACGCTGCAGGAGTACTTCGGCGGCCACGACACCTACGAGCGGGTGTTCCCGCCCGACGGCAGCCGCTACTGGGAGCTGCGCGGCTTCGCGTGGTGGTCGGGCTGGCGCGTGTTCGGCTACGTCGTCATCCCGATGATCGTGCTCGCCTGCCTGCCGTGCCAGCGGATCCGCGACTACCACGTCTCGCCGCGCGGCTTCTTCAAGCACCTGTGGATCTACGCGCTGCTGTTCGGCCTGGTGCTTCCCGCGGTGCTGTACGCGTCGACCACGCAGGCGTTCCGCCAGACCTATCCGTTCTACCGGATCGCCAACCGGTCCTACACCGATCTGGTGCTGTGGGAGCTGATCTACGCCGCGCAGTTCCTGTCGCTCGAGTTCTTCTTCCGCGGCTTCGTGCTCCACGGGCTGCGCCGCGCGCTCGGCGCCAACGCGATCTTCGTGATGCTGGTGCCGTACTGCATGATCCATTACGGCAAGCCGTTCCCCGAGACCCTCGGCGCGATCGGCGCGGGCCTGATCCTCGGCACGCTGGCGATGCGCACCCGCTCGATCTGGGGCGGCGTGCTGATCCACGTCGGCGTCGCCACCACCATGGACGTGCTCGCGCTGCGCGGCTGCCCGCCGTTCGGCGGCTCCCCGTGCCACTGAGCGGGGTTGACGCGTCACGCTGAAACGCGCATGGTATATGCGCATATGCGGCCTACACGTCGAGCCCGAGCGAAGGCGCGAGCTCCCGGGTATCCTCGGACGCGGCGGGTGCGCAAGGCGCCGACGAACCTGTCGCTGCGGATCGATCTCGTGCAGCGGGCCAAGGCGCTCGATCTCAACCTGTCCGAGGTCGTGGAGAGCGCGCTCGAGCAGGCGATCGTCGCAGCCGAGCAGGCGCGCTGGCTCGCCGAGAACGACGACGCGATCGACTACTTCAACGCCTTCGTCGAAAAGCATGGCCTGTTCGGCGAAGAGTTTCGCCAGTTCTGATGGCTCAGTTCGATGTCCTGCGCACCCGGCGTGCGGCCATCTACCCGCTCGTCGTGGATCTCCAGGCGGAGCTGCACGCCAAGCTCGTGACCCGGATCGTCGCACCGATGGTCGCGCGCACCCGGTACACGCAGCCCACCACACGGCTGACCCCGATCGTCAGGATCCGTGACAGCGAGTACGTCATCCTGTTCCCGCTGATCGCAGCGGTCCCGACCACATCTCTGGGAGAGATCGTGGGCTCGCTTGCGCCGGATCGCCCGCTGCTGATCGGCGCGCTGGATCTCCTGATCACCGGGAGCTGACGGTCAGGGGTGGCGGGGCGGTCCGGCGGCCGGGGCGCTGGCGCGATCCGGCGTCAGGGCAGGGGCAGGGGCGCGATCCGGCGGAGCGGGGGTGGCCGCGGCCGGGGTGCGGTCGTCGGCGCGGGTGCGCAGCCCCGTCGGGGCGCGGCGGGTCGCGACGATCACCACGGCGGCGGCGGCGAGCGCGATGACCGCGGTGACCAGCGCGACGGTCCAGCTGTGGTTGCGGCGCGCGATGACGTGCGTGGCGGTCAGCGCGGACACGCCGCGGGGCGGGCCGGAGGCGCCGCGCGGCAGCGGGAAGCCGGGGCGCAGGTAGCGCCCGTCGTCGCCGAGGGGCAGCGGCAGCGGCAGGCTGTGGGGGTAGCTCGGATACGCGGGTGCCAGCATCGCAGGCGGTGCGGGCATCACGCCGCTCGACGAGGCCAGCGGGATCGCCGGCGTCCCGGCGGCGAAGAAGGCTTCGCGCGGCGGCGGAACGCCATACGGCGCGGTCACCGGCAGGCCGTGGACCGGCGACGGCTCGGCGAGCCGCGGCATCGCCGCCGAGGACAGGGCCAGTGGCAGGGCGGGCGGCGCGAGCGGGGCGGGCGGCGGACCGGCTGGGCCGGCCGGATAGGCGAGCGGCGTCGCCGGGGTGGGCCGAGCGGGCGGCTCGGCCAGCGAGATCTGCCCGCTCGGGGTGAGCGGGACGCCGCCGGCGGGAGTTCGCCGCAGCGCGCCCCGCTGCAACATCCGGTGCATGCGATCGACCAGCGCCTGGGCCTTGTCCGGCTCGCGGGCCAGGCACGCGAGGTCGCAGGCGAGATCGGCGACGCTGGCGTAGCGCTCGGCGGGATTCTTGGCCAGGCAGCGAGCGATGATCGGCGCGAGCTCGCGCGGCGTGGCGGACATCGGCGTGTACGACTCGACCGCGACCATCACGCACAGCTCGGAGAAGCTTTCGGCCTGGAACGGCCTGTGGCCCTCGAGCACCTCGTAGAGCACCGTGCCGAGCGACCAGACGTCCGTCCGGGCATCGACATTGCGGGCCGAGCGCATCTGCTCCGGAGACATGTACGCCGGGCTGCCGAGCAGCGACCAGGTCTGGGTCAGCGACAGGTCCGCTCCCGCCGGGGACTTCGAGATCCCGAAGTCGAGGATCTTGAGCAAGACGCTGCCGTCGGGCCGCGAGGTCAGGAACAGGTTCGTCGGCTTGATGTCGCGGTGCACGATGCCGAGCGAATGCGCCTCGGCGAGCGCCTCGCAGGCCTGGATCACCAGATCGATCGCCAGGCTGGGCTGCAGCCGGCCGCGCTCGGCGATCAGCTGGCCGAGGTCCTGGCCCTCGAGGAACTCCATCACCAGGTAGGGCTTGCGGCCGTCGAACGTGCCCACGTCGATGATCCGCGCGATGTGCTCGCTCTTGAGCTTGGCTGCGGCCTGGGCCTCACGGATGAACCGGGTGATCGCCTCGTCCGCCACCGGGACGTCGTCGCGCAGCACCTTGATCGCGACCTCTTCCTCGAGGCCGAGGTGCCGGGCCTTGACCACCAGCCCCATCCCGCCGCGGCCGATGATCGAGTCGACGCGGTACTTCCCCAGAAGGACGGCGCCGCGTTCTAGCTGCCTCACGGAGGTCACGTCCAACCATGGTAGCCTCGAAAC
>DASWRS010000189.1:0-14165 GCA_036403075.1 Kofleriaceae bacterium | reverse complement strand
GGCCACACCAACGGGGTGACCGCATGCGCGGTGATGCAGGACGGCGGGCGGGCGGTCTCAGCGTCCCGGGACGGAACGCTCAAGCTCTGGGACCTCGCCACCGGCGCATGCCTCCTGACCCACCGCGGGGACGCAGCCTTCGAATCAGTCGCTGCAACGGAGACCGCCATCATTGCCGGCGACGCAGCCGGCACCGTCTGGTTCCTCGATTTGCCACCGTCGATGCGTGCCGCACGACCGCGCAGTGCGCATAACAGCGGCGATGGACAGCGCAGCTCCAAGATCGCGCCCACAACTCCGTCCGCAAGGCCTTCGATGCACAAGCACACCATCTTGTTCCTGGCCGCAAATCCGGTCGGCACCGATCGCCTCGCGCTCGATCGCGAAGCCCGCGCGATCCAGATCGAGCTCGAGCGCAGCGGCCACCGCGATCAGTTCGAGCTGGCGACGCGATGGGCCGCGGAACCACTGGACCTGCTCCGCGAGCTCCGCAAGCTCCGGCCGACGGTGGTCCACTTCAGCGGCCACGGCGGCCCGCTCGGTCCAGGCGAGCCTGGCACGCCGCGATCAGGCTCGCCGCGCCGGGATATCGTCCCCGGCACTGGCTCAGGCAATGAGGAACGCGAGCACGGCCTGTACTTCCAGGGCCCCGATGGCCGGCCTCAGCTGGTCTCGACCGCGGCGCTCCGCGACACCTTCGGCGCGGCCGGCTCGTCGGTGCGGCTCGTCGTCCTCAATGCCTGCTACAGCGATACGCAAGCCGAGGCGCTCTTGCAGCACGTCGACTGCGTCGTCGGCATGCGCGGCTCGATCGGCGACGATGCGGCCCGAAGCTTCGCGATCGGCTTCTACGGCGGCCTCGGCGAGCGCGAGTCTGTCGCCAGGGCGTACCGGCAGGGCCGCGCTGCGATCAGCCTGGAAGCGCTACGCGACGGCGACCGCCCGCAGCTCCAGTCCCGCAACGGCGTCGATGCCGATCAGCTCGTCCTGGCCGTCGATCCGCCCGCGAGCGCCACGGCGAATGCCGCAACAGAGGGCTCTACAAGCACCGCTGCGCGGCTGACACCCCCGCGCGCCGCGGCGCCTGGCCACCCCGACGTGGACATCGGCATCCTGACGATCCGCGACGACGAGTTTCGGGCCGTCCTCGGCGTGTTCCCCGACAAGGCCGGCGTGTTCAAGGGCGCGCGCCGCGAGTACACCCTGCGCCACGCCGAGCTCGGCAGCGGCGAGCGCTACACGCTGGCGATCCTGCGCCAGATCGAGCAAGGCAACGGCGAGGCGCAGAGCGCCGCCCGCGATCTGATCGATGACCTTGCTCCCCAGCTCGTGCTCGTCGTCGGCATCGCCGGCGGCCTTCCCTCCACCGACGTCACGCTCGGCGATGTCATCCTGTCGACCCGGATCCACGACTTCACGGTGGGCGCCCAGAAGGCCGGGCAGGACACCACCTATGCCGCCACCGGCGGACCGATCGACAGCGCGCTGGCGGCGGCGATCGCCAACCTCGCGGCCCGGGAAGACGAGATGGGCGACTGGACCGCGGAGCTGCCCACCAAGCCGATCGTATCGCCTCGCAAAGATCAGCTCTACGGCCCGCCGGAGTGGCAGCGCGAGCTGCGCGACAAGCTCGAGCACCATCACGGCAAGCGCTCGACGCCACGCGCGCCCGTGTACCTGGCCGGGCCGATCGCCTCGAGCGACCGGCTGGTCAAGGACCCCGCGCTGCTGTTCCCGTGGATCACGACCGCGCGCAACATCCTGGCGGTCGAGATGGAGTCGGGCGGCGTCTACCGCGCCGCGCGCGAGCGCTGTCCGATGCTCGCGATCCGCGGCCTCAGCGACATCGTCGGCCTTTCGCGCGCGGACGCCTGGACCAAGTTCGCATGCGCCTCGGCGGCGGCGTTCACCCGCGCCTTCCTGCGCACGCGACCGGTGCCGCCGAGCGCGTCCGTCGTCGCAACCCCATCGTAGCCGGCTCTGCGGAGCAGATGGCTCGTGGACAGATGGAGGTCGGCATTGAGCGTGGCACCCGGCGCCCTGCCTCGGAGGAGGCCCTCCGGCGTCGTCGATAGACGCGACGTCGGCAAGCTCGCCGTAGCATTTCCTCGAACCAGCGATCCGCCCTCGCTGATTGTCAGGCGACCGTGAATCAACACATGAGCTGGCATGTCTCCCGTGATGGGCCGAACCGGCGAAGTGACCCACCGCCGGGGCGACCCGGATCACGACGTGCAGTGGATGGTACGCCTTGAGCTCCGGCCGGGCCTCGTGCCGCTCGCCTGCACGCCCGCGTTTCGGCTTTCGCCCGGCGCCCCGCCGCTTCCCGCCGCGCCGGAACAGCTGCTGCTGAACGGGGCCCTTGCTCGCTCGCTTCGACTTCGCCGACGCCATGACCCACGGATTATCATGAACAGGCAGCATGTCAATTGATTGGGCACAGCTAATTGCTATTCACAATCATCGCTTACATCAAGCAAACACGACGCGTGTAACAGTATCCATTCTATGACAGTTGTCTTCATATGGATCGAGACATTGCGAGCCCGCACCCTCGACGATGGGCCGAGGCCGCGCCGAGAGCTGAAGTCGGTGACAGCGTGGCGTAGATGATGAGATCGATGTCCCGCGGCTCGAGCCCGGCGCGCTCGAGCGAGCGTCGCGCCGGTCTCGCCTCGACCACCGAGCGCCGCTCCTCGATCGCACGCCCCATCGACTCTCTACCTCGATGGTCCTGCAGACCATCCGCGTCCCGCCCCCGACCGGCCCTCGATCGAGATGCAGTGCGATCCGACGTTTCAGGCCGTGGTGACCGAGATCCGCGACGTGATCGACCGCCTGGAGTCCTCGAATCGGGGTATGCGCCGCCGAGACTCCGCCCGCGAGGATCAGTGTGACTCGACCACAACTCACGTCCTCCGCTCTCCCTCACGGTGTGGCCCTCGACCTCAAGCGGCAGGTGGAGTTGATCTCCCATGTCGAGCGGAATCGACCGTGGAGGCTCCGTCGAGGTGCGTTCGCGAGGCGTCAACGCGAGCTCGCCGGGGGCGACCGCGAGCGGATGGGGTCGGGGGCCGCGACCGTGACCAGGATTGGCAGGCCTTGCTCCGCACATACCTCGCGCGGCCGCGCAGGCGCCGGTGGTGATTCGGCGGGCGCGGTCCCGACACCCATCCGCGCAGCAGCCCCCGGCGACTCGCGTGTACGCGTTCTGCTCTCCCCGCCGCTATGCGCCTGCAGACTCGACTCCCGACCAGCCGCGAGCTGACGTGGACCTCGACGAGTGAGATGCAGCGAACTGATCCCGCGCCCCGGCGAGGAGGACGCCGCGCAGCTCGAGCACGTGCTCGGAACGCCTCGGCTCGATCCGATCCGATCCGCGCCATCGAGCTGCATGCGACGAGGTTGCAGACAGCGCCTTCGACGATTCCAGCCACGGCGACGGCCCACGGCGACGCTCCACGGCGACGGCCCACGGCGGCGCGCGGTGGGTCACGCGGTGGTGGCGGCGCCGCCACCGGACGGCGGCAGCGTGATCGAGCAGTGGTATCCGCAGCGCCGCGCGGATCAGAATTGTCTTGCGCGCCTGGCGCGGTTCCGTTAGTGGAATCAAGAGGCCGGCGCGCCGCATGTCGCGGCAAAGCTTTGGCCTGGAGGAACCGACATGCGTATCCATTTTCAGCAGCTGACCGAACCCATCTTCGCCCAACTCGAAGGCTACCGCGCCGAGCTCCTCGAGCATCCGCTGCTCGACGCCGCGCGCCGGGGCACACTGTCCGAGACCACACTCCACCAGTTCGCGTTCTACCAGTACCTGGACAGCATCACCTGGATTCCGATGCTGGCGCAGATGAAGTCGATGGCCACACGGTCGCGACGCCTGCAAGCCGCCATCCGGGACAACATCGCCCACGAGGCCGGGCTCGATGGCACGTCGCACGTCACGCTCGCCGTGGCGTTGCTGCGCAGCCTCGGCATCAAGCGCCTCGACGAGTTCTCGACCGGGGACTTCGGTGACATCGCCAGCATGTGGCTGTCCGATGCGTTCGTCGAATCTCCCGAGCCCGCGATCGCCGGCTGGCTGCTCACCGCCGAGACGCTGGTCCCCCTGCTGTTCGCCGAGATCATGCCGTGCTTCGACCGGATCGGCGATCGGATCGGCGACACCCGCTACTTCTCGGAGCACATCGCGATCGACGCCGACGAGCACGCGACCTGGATGGCCGAGTCGGTCGCCGACGTCGTCGCGATCTACGGGGCCGAAGCGGTCCCGATCATCGCCGCCGGCATGGCCGATGCCTGGCAGGAGACGCGCGAGGTCCCCGACCGCCTGTGGGAGCAGCAATGCGCATCGCGCTGACCTACAACCTGCGTCGCGATCGGCGCGAGGCCAGCGCCGAGTTCGACAGCCGCGAGACCGTCGCCGCGATCACGATGGTCGTCGAGTCCCTCGGTCACCAGGTGACCGCGCTCGACGTCACCGGCTCGATCCCGCGGGTCGTCGCGGGGCTGCGCTGGATCCGCCCGGACCTCGTGCTCAACCTCGCCGAGGGCGAGCACGGCGCGTTCCGCGAGGCGTTCTATCCGGCGCTGTTCGAGCATCTCGGCTACGCCCACACCGGCAGCTCCGCGAGCGTGCTCGCGCTGTGCCTCGACAAGGCGCTGGCCAAGCGCGTCGTCGCCGCAGCCGGGGTCGCCGTGGCGCCGGACGCGCTGGTCCGCGGCGCCGGCGGCGGCGGGCTGCCGCGCGTGCCGTTGCCTGCGCTGGTCAAGCCCAACCTCGAGGGCTCGAGCAAGGGCATCTCCACCGCGAGCGTGGTCGAGACGCCCGACGCGCTGGCCGCGCGCACGACCGAGCTGCTCGGCCGCTACCCCGACGGCGTGCTCGTCGAGCAGTTCGTCCCCGGCCTCGACGTCACCGTCGGCTGGATCGAGCCGCTCGGCGTGCTGCCGGCGATCGCGTATCGCTATCCGAGCGCGCGGTTCGCCGTCTACGACTATGCGCTCAAGCACGACACGCCGGAGCTGGTCGTGAAGCAGCGCGTCGAGCCGGGGCTGGCCGGAGCCATCGAGACGGCCGCGGCGCGCGTGTTCGAGGCGCTCGGCGTCACCGGCTACGGCCGCGCCGACTTCCGGGTCACCCCGGCGGGCGAGGTGGTATTCCTCGAGATGAACGCGCTGCCGTCGCTCGCGCCCGGCGAGGATCTCTACGTCGCGGCGGGTTGGCTCGGCGTCACGCCGCGCGAGCTGTTCGCGCACGTCCTGGAGACAGCGCGCCAGGCGCGCGGCGCACCGCAGGCGGCCCAGGCGTAGTCGTCAGGACGCGCCCGGTCCGGTGATCGCCCCGGCGGCGCTGGGCCGGCCGCACCTGCGACGGGTGCTACGTTCGCCGGGATGGAGCTTCGCGCCGAGCTGCCCCGCGACCACGCCGCCGTGCTCGACGTACACCGCCAGGCGTTCGGCAGCGGCGGAGCCAAGGTCGCCGGACTGCTGGAGGCGCTGCGCCGCGATGACCCGGCCGCGCTGTCGCTGGTTGCCGAGCAGGCCGGCGAGATCGTCGGCCACGTCCTGTTCAGCCACGGCCTGCTCGATGCGCCGCGGCGGCTCGTCGCGGTGCAGGTGCTGAGCCCGCTCGCCGTCGTGCCGGCGCAGCAGCGGCAAGGGATCGGCGCCGCGCTGGTCCGCCACGGCCTGCAGCTGCTCGATGCTCGCGGCATGCCGGCGGTGTTCCTCGAGGGCAACCCGCGCTACTACGGCCGCCTCGGCTTCGCCGCGGCCGGCCCGCGCGGCTTCCGCAAGCCGTCGCTGCGCATCCCCGACGACGCGTTCCAGGTCGCCCTGCTGTCGGCGTACCAGCCGTGGATGACCGGCACGCTGGTCTACGCGCAGGCGTTCTGGGACCACGACAGCGTCGGCCTGCGCGACCGCGAGCCGGAGCCGGCATGACGCCTCCGCGCGGCGCACCGGACCGGCCCACGACGCTCGGCGAGCTGGCGTGGCTGTTCGCCAGGCTCGGGTTGACCGCGTTCGGCGGGCCTGCGGCGCACATCGCGATGATGGAGGACGAGGTCGTGCGCCGCCGGGGGTGGATGACCCGCGAGCGGTTCCTCGACCTGCTCGGCACGACCAACCTGATCCCGGGGCCGAACTCGACCGAGATGGCGATCCACATCGGCCACGATCGCCGGCGCTGGGCCGGCCTCCTGGTCGCCGGTGCCTGCTTCATCCTGCCCGCCGTGGTGATCGTGATGGCGATCGCCTGGGCGTACGTCCGGTTCGGCACCGTGCCGGAGGTCGCCGGCGTGCTCCGCGGCGTCAAGCCGATGATCATCGCCGTCGTGCTCCAGGCGCTGTGGGGGCTCGCCAAGACGGCGATGAAGACCCGGTGGCTGGCGGCGCTCGCGGTCGCCGCGCTGGCGGCGAGCCTGGCCGGGGTCAACGAGCTGATCGTGCTCGCCGTCGCGGGCCTCGTGGCCTGGCTCGCGCGGGTCGCAGGCGAGCGCGAGCGCGAGCGCGCGGGGCCGGCCGCGTCGAGCTGGCTACCGTTTCCGGTGCTCGGTGCCGCGTCGACCGCGGTGGCCGGCACGACGGCGTTCGGGCTGTGGCCGCTGTTCCTGGTGTTCCTCAAGGTCGGCTCGGTGCTGTTCGGCAGCGGCTACGTGCTGATCGCGTTCCTGCGCGGCGACCTCGTCGAGCGCCTGCACTGGCTGACCGAGTCGCAGCTGCTCGATGCGGTGGCGGTCGGCCAGGTCACGCCGGGGCCGGTGTTCACGACCGCGACGTTCGTCGGCTACGTGCTCGGCGGCCCGGGCGCGGCGGCGATCGCGACGCTGGGGATCTTCCTGCCCGCGTTCGTGTTCGTCGCGATCAGCGGGCCGCTGGTTCCGCGGCTCCGGCGGTCGCCGGCCGCGGCCGCCGTGCTCGATGGCGTCAACGCCGCTTCGCTCGCGCTCATGGCGGCGGTGACCGTCCAGCTCGGCCGGACGGCGATCGTCGACCTGCCGACCGCGGCGCTCGCGGCGATCGGCGCGGTGGTCCTGATCCGGTACCGGCCGAACTCGGCGTGGCTCGTGCTCGGCGGCGCGATCGCCGGGGTCGCGATCAGCTACGTGTCGTGAGCCGGTATCGCCGGGTCGCGTCGCGCCTGATCTGCGCCCAGCTCAGGTTGCCGCGGTACGGCGACTCGCGCAGCATCATGCCGAACGCCGACATCGAGGTTCGTCAAGGCGCGATCGCGAGACGTCAACGCGGCCGCCGGGGCGACCCCGAGCGGATGGGGTCGGGCGCCGTTCGCGCATGCCCAGGTGGTTGTTCGGCGGGCGCTGTCCCGACCCCCCATCCGCGCAGAAGCCCCCGGCGAGTCGCGTGTCCGCGATCTCCTCAGCGCCACGCCCGGCACGCTGCGATCTCCTTAGCGCGGGCCGCCGGCGCGCAGGCCGAGGATGATCTGCATGACCTTGCGCTGGTACGGGCGGTCGCCGAGCACCTGGTCGACCCACGCGGCGATCGCGGCGGCCTGGTGGTGCGGGTGCGCGACGATCAGCGGGATCTCGGAGTCCTGGCGCGACGGACTGCCGTGCCACGATCGGTACGGCGCGGCGAAGTAGAACCGATCCTCGGGCTTGTCGCGATCACCGTTGTGCGCGAGCAGCAAGACATCGCCGGCGCGCTCGCCATGGACCCCGACCGCAAGCTCGTGCATGCGCCGCGCGACGTCGACGTACGTCGGGTGGGGATGCTCCTTCAGGTACGCGTCGATCGGCTCGGTCTTGCCGCCGCCGACGTAGACCTCGAACGGCAGGTCGACCTCGGCCACCGGCCTGGGCACGCGGACGAAGATCAGGTCGAGCGCGCCCTTCATGCCGGGCGCTGCCGCGCCGTCCTGGTCGTTCTTGCGAAACGCCTCGGCGACGGCGAGCACGTCCTCGCGGTAGCGCGGCGGATCGGCCCACGCGCACGGGCCGCCGCGGCCCGGACACTTCGAGCGGTCCGCGAGGTACACGAAGCCCATCGCGCCGCCGTAGGCGAGCACGGCGTTGTAGGGATCGCTGGCGTCCACCTTGCGGCGGAACGGCCGGGTGTGAAACCCGATCTGGTGGAGCACGCCGGGCGCGTCGTCCTCGCCGGTGCCGATCGCGTGCGCCTCGTCGTGGATCACCTGCGTGTGCCCGTGGTCGGCGGTCACGATGATCCAGCGGTGATCGAGCATCCCCCGGGCGCGCATCCGCGCGATCAGCGGGGCGAGCGCCGGATCGACGACCTCGGCGAGGTAGGTGCGGCGCGCCTCGTCGGGGCCCTCGTCCGCGACGTGCGCGTAGAGATCGGTGCCCGCGAGGTAGAGCGTCAGGACGTCCGGCACCGGGCCGGACGCGAGGTGGCCGACGAGCCCGTCGATCACGGCCCGGTCGAGGTTCTCGTAGACGCTGCGCGACGACTTGCCGGAGGCCTTCGCCACCTGCTTCTCGACGAATGCCTCGAAGGCCTTGACCATGACCAGGCGCTTGGTCAGGTACATCGTGTCGGCGCCGCGGAACAGGTGGCTCATCACCACCCAGATCAGCGCGTCGGGATCCTGGTCGTGGATGCGCTCGTAGACCGTCGGCCGGCCGGCCAGCCGGTTCAGGTAGCCGTCGGTGTAGATGTCGAGCGTCGGGGCCGAGTCGACGAACGACACCGGGGCGGGGCACTCGAAGGTCCGGGTCTCGCGGACGAAGAACTCGTTGTTGGGGACGCCGTGCTCGCCGGCGCCGGTGCCGACCAGCGCGCTGACCCAGGCCGGCATCGTCGTCGATGGCAGGTTCGACAGCAGGTGGCGATCGAGCGCGGCGTGGGCGAGCGCGTCGCCGCCGAGCAGCTCGGTCAGGTTCGGGAGCTGGCCGGCGCGCAGCATCTCGTACAGCAGGTCGCGCGACACGCCGTCGAGCCCGAGCAGCAGGATCGGCGTCGACGATGGCGAGCTCGCCGCGGCGCCGGCCGGCCGCTTCTGCATGGCGATGGTATCGCCGGTGATCACCAGCGAGCCGACCCTCGCGGTGCTCCCGCACCCCAGGACGAAGACAGCCACCAGCCACGACAGGCGACGCACCATGGCCGATACCCTAACCGGGTTGTGACCCGCACGCGTCGTTCTCACGCCTCTGGATCGCGCACCGCTGTGCGGTCGAGGCGGCCGCTCCCCGGTGGCGCCGTGCGCGGCCGCACGCCATGCGACGCGCAGGGCGCGGGCTCTAGCCGAACCGGACCTGCAGGCTCAGGCAGTCGGGGTCGCCGACGATGATGATGTCGCCGTCGCGCAGCGCCGAGCGCGTGATCCGGCCGCTCGCCACGTCGTTGATGTACGTCCCGTTCGTGGTGTTCTGATCGACCGCGACCAGGATCCCGTTCTCGTGCCCGATCCAGACGTGCCGGCCCGATGCGCGGTGATCGGTGACCAGGACGTGCGCGACGCCGGGCTGACGGCCGACGATGACGCCGGTCGCGGTCAAGGCGAACCGCTGGCCGGCGAGCTGGCCGCGGGTGCAGGTCACGCTGCCGACGGTCTGCGAGCCGAACGCGGTCGGCGCGGTGCCGCCCTGGGTCGCGACCGTCCTGGCGATCGGCACGCCGGGCTGGCCCTGCCCCGGTTGCAGTCCGGACGGCGCCGTCGGCCGCGCGGCGAACGCCGCCGGCTGGGTCGGGTGGATCATCCCGGGCGGGGCTGCGGGTCGGCCCCGGCCGCGCCGCACGATCAGGATCGCGCCACCGATCACCATGAGCCCACCGATCACCAGGCCGGCGATCAGCGGTGTGTTGCTCGCGCGCGGTTTGTGCTCGCCGTCGTTCCGGGCCTGGTGCGACCGCCGGAACAGGCTCAGCAGCTCGGCGCGCACCGGCACCACGGTCTCGACGTACGCGCCCCACACGCGCATCACCGGCAGCTTCGCGGTGATCGCGATCTGCTGCCGGGGGCTCGCCGGCGCCGCCGAGGCGAGCCCGACCACCGCCGCCACACCGAGCGCGCATACCAAGCGCCGGTCGAGCCTCATCGGAGCTATCGTAACATAGCCGACGTGGCGGGCACGATCGGGCCTTGGCGCCGGTGTAGAGTCGGTGGCGGTATGGACGAGGCAACCCTGGGGTCGTTGCTCGAGGCGCTCGCGGCGACGCCGGACAACACCGCGCTGCGGGTCGCCGTGATCCGCAGCCTGCACGGCGCCGGCGATGCGCGCGCCGCCGACCACGTTGGCCCGCTCGCGCCCGACGCGATCTCGGTGGCGGATCGCGCGCTGATCTCCGGCGTGCTGCTCCGCGCCGGCGCGGTCGCGCGCGCGCTGGCGTTCGCCGACGGCGCCGCGCCCGAGCTCCAGCTGGCGCGGGCGCGCGCGCTGCATGCCCAGGGCGATCAGGCCGGCGCGGTGGCCGCGTACGACGCGGCGGTGCGGGCCAATCCCACGCTCGAGGATCGCGACCTGCGCGCGCTGCTCGCCGCCCAGGTCCGGGTCCACGACGGCCCCGGTGACGGGCCGCGGCTGCGCCTGGTGTCCAACGACGACACCGACAAGACCGAGATCGAGCGCCTGCTGCACCCGGCCCAGCCGCCGGTGGGCTTCGCCGACGTCGGCGGGCTCGACGAGATCAAGGCGCAGATCGAGAAGCGCATCATCCTGCCGTTCCAGAAGCCGGCGCTGTTCGCCCGGTTCAAGAAGCGGCCGGGCGGCGGCATCCTGCTGTACGGCCCGCCCGGTTGCGGCAAGACCCTGCTGGCGCGCGCGACCGCGGGCCAGTGCAAGGCGCAGTTCCTGAACGTCGCGATCGAGGACGTCCTCGACATGTGGATCGGCGAGAGCGAGCGCAAGCTCCACGCGCTGTTCGAGAAGGCGCGGGCCTCGACCCCGGCGGTGATGTTCTTCGACGAGCTCGAGGCGCTCGCCGGCAAGCGCGAGTACACCCGCGAGGCGACGTCGTCCAAGCTGGTCAGCCAGTTCCTGTCGGAGATGGACGGCTTCGTCAAGAACAACGCCGGGGTCCTGATCCTCGCCGCGACCAACGTACCGTGGGCGATCGATCCGGCGTTCCGCCGGCCCGGGCGGTTCGATCGCGTGCTGTTCGTGCCGCCGCCCGACCGCGCCGCGCGCGCCGCGATCCTGACGATCCTGCTCGCCGGCCGGCCGGCCGCCGGCGACATCGATCCGGCGGCGCTCGCCGCGCGGACCTCGGGGTTCTCGGGCGCCGATCTCGAGAACCTGGTCGACACCGCCGCGGACCGCGCGATCGCGGCGTCGCTCGAGCGCGGCACCGAGGTCCCGATCGATCAGCGCCACCTGACGCTCGCGCTCGGCGAGATCAAGCCGACCACGGTCGAGTGGCTGACCACCGCGCGCAACTACGCGCGCTACTCCAACGAGGGCGGCCAGTACGACGAGGTGCTCGAGTTCCTCCGCCGCCATGGCAAGTCATGAGCTACCAGATCGCCGATCAGCCGCTCGACACCACGTACCGCGACTACGTGGTGCGGCCCAGCGTGCCGCTGTTCTCGATCATGCTGTGCGGCGCCTGGATGGCGTGGCCGTGGTTCGCGTTCAACGCGATCGCGATGGGCAGCCCGACGCGGCGCAAGGAGATCGCGCTGTGCATCGCGGCGTTCGCCGGCACCGCCGTGCTCGGCGCGATCCTGCTCGCGCTGGTCGACGCGGGCGTTCTGCCCAAGGGGACGCCGCTCCGGCTCGCGCTACTCGCGGTGACCGCGTTCAAGCTGGGGATCACCTATCACATCGCGATGGTCCAGGAGCGCACGTTCCACGTCTACGAGTACTACGGCGGCCCGGTGCGCAACGCCGGGCGGATCGTCAGCGCCGGCTGGCTGGCGCGCGGCCTCGTGCTCGGGCTCAGCGACAACCCGCTGTGGATCATCATCGTCGATGGTGGCCTGGGCGGGCTCGACGGCGGCCTGTCGCGCGCGCTGTGGGCCTGGCTCGGGGTCGGGTGATGCAGGCGCGCCAGGTCACCGTGCTGCTCGAGCAGGCCGAGGTCCAGCGCCGGCTCGGCAACCACCGCGGGGCGACCGAGCTGGCGCGGCGCGCGCTGTCGATCGATCCCGACCACGCGATCGCGCACGCCACGCTCGCGTCGATCTTGCTCGATGCCCGGCGGCTGCCCGGCGCCGGGATCGAGGCGCGCATCGCGCTCGGGCTCGACAGCGGCGATCCGTACATCCACCGGGTCGTCGCGGCGGTGCTGATCGCCGAGCGCAAGCTCGACGACGCCTGGGCGCACTGCCTGATCGCGATCCAGGCCCCGGCGCCGGCGCCGGAGGCGTTCGTGCTCGGCGCGCGGGTCCGCGAGCTCGCCGGCGAGCGCGATCACGCCCGCGAGCTGCTGCACGAGGCGCTCGCGATCGAGGCCGCGCACACCGGCGCGCTGATCCAGCTCGCGCGGCTCGAGCTCGAACGCCGCGACCTCGACGAGGCCGCCCGGCTCGCGCAGCTCGCGCTCGAGACCGATCCGGCGAGCCACACCGCACACATCGTCGCCGGGCTCATCGACCTGGCGCGCGGCGACGCCACGAGCGCCGAGCACCACGCGCGGTTCGCGCTCCAGCAGGACGCGACCGATCCGGCGGCCCACGAGCTGTGGGCGGCGATCCAGGCGCGCAAGAGCCGGCTGCTCGCCGCATGGTGGCGCTGGAACACCTGGATCTCGCTCGGCGACGATCCGCGGCGGCTCGCGCTCCTGATGGGCGGGTTCGTGGTCGCGCAGGTCGCCGTGATCGTCACCGACGAGCTCGGCTTCCCGGCGCTGTCTCGCGCGCTCGGGCTGGGCTGGCTCGCGCTGTGTGCGTACACCTGGGTCGCGCCGGTGCTGTTCCGGCGCATGCTGGCGCGCGCGCTCGAGGCCGTGCGCCTCGATCCCGAGTTCTGAGCCCCGGGGCTGCCAGCGCCGTGCGCCGGCGGCGAACCCCGCTGGGAATCCGCCCCGGCTTCGGGGACAATCGGCGCGTGGACTGGCTCGGCCCGTTCTGGATCAGCTACCTCGGCTTCGGCGCGCTGTGCACGCTCGTCGAGCTCGTCCGGCCGGCGCGCAAGCTGCGCTACACCCGGGCGCTGCCCCGCGACCTCGTCGCGTTCGCGGTCTACCAGTTCGCGGTGGTCCCGGCGGCGGCGTACGCCTGCGCACCGGTGGTCGAATTCGTCCTGCATCACCTGTCGGCGACCCTGGCCGCGCTGTGGCTCGCGCCGCGGATCGTCGTGTACTACCTGGCCGCCGACCTCGGCTCGTACTGGATGCACCGGCTGATGCATACCCGCCACCTGTGGCGACTGCACCGCTGGCACCACGCGCCGCAGCAGCTGTACTGGCTCTCGGGCGTGCGCGCCTCGCTGCCCCAGCAGGTCCTGTTCAACCTGCCGTACGTCGCCGCGCTGCCGATCCTGTCGGGCGCGCCCGGCTGGATCAGCGCGGTCGTGATCGTCGAGGGCGTGATCCGCAACGACTGGATGCACATGAACGTCCGCTGGCGGTCGAACTGGCTCGAGCGCGTGCTGGTCACGCCGCGCTATCACCAGATCCACCACAGCGCCGACGCCAGGCTCCACGACGGCAACTACGGCTCGCTGTTCTCGATCTGGGATCGGCTGTTCGGCACCTACCTCGATCCGGACACCACCGAGCCCAAGAAGTTCGGCACCGGCGAGCCGCCGCGCGATCCGGTGCTGCTCGCGCTCGGACTCTGATCGCCGCGGCCGGCGATCGCCGCGCCGCGCCGGGCGCGAACCAGAAATCGTCGCGGGCCTCTGCGGTGTCGCAGTTTGTCGCAGGACCGACTCGCGGCGTCGCAAGCAATCTGCACCTGCCGCGTGCCGGCCACGGGATATAACTCGCGGGTGAAAGCTCCAGCGTTCTTCGCGCTCATCGCCGGGCTCTTGTTCGGCGGCCTCGGCCACGCGGCCCCGCCGCACGTCCCCGCACCCGCACCCGCACCCGCACCGGCGCCGGCGCGATCGGCCGCGCCCGCGCCCGCCAGGCCCGCGGCCCGGCCCGCTGCGGTGGCGCCCCGCCTGGTCACCAGCGTCGAGGGCATCTCGGAGTACGCGCTCGGCAACGGCCTGCGCGTGCTGCTGTTCCCCGATTCCACCAAGGAGACCTTCACGGTCAACGTGACCTACCTGGTCGGCTCGCGCATGGAGGGC
>DASWRS010000188.1:0-22226 GCA_036403075.1 Kofleriaceae bacterium | reverse complement strand
CCGAAGCCGAAGCCGAAGCCGAAGCCGAAGCCGAAGCCGCCCGCCGGCTGCCGACCAGCCGCTCCGCATACTGCGAGCAACCCGCGCGGTAGCCCACGTCTCCCGGCGCCGGATCGGCCACCCGCCCGTGCTACGGTCACCGCTGCGAGATGGTGCATGCCCGTCGCATCGTCGTTCCTGCTGATCGGACGTGACGCGGAGCTCGCTCGGCTCGAGACCGGCCTCGCGCTGGTGCCCTGCGCCGTGATCCTCGGCCTGCCCGGCGTCGGCAAGAGCGCGCTGGCGCGCCAGCTCGCCGCGTCGTGGCCGCGGCCGGTGTACGTGCACCATGCCAGCGACGGCGGCTCGCTGGCCGGGCTGATCGACGACCTGCGCCGCGAGCTCGGGGTCGGCGCGGCGCCGCCGCTGGCGCCGGAGCCCGAGCGGTTCGCCGAGCTCGCGGGCCACCTCGAGCGCGGCGGTCACCTGTGGCTGATCGAGGACGCCGATCGGATCGACGGCATCGACCGGCTGGTGACCGCGCTGTCGCTGCGGCTGGGCCGCGCTCGCGTGATCGTCACGGCGCGCGGCCGGATCTTCGCCGCCGACCGCGATCCGGAGCGCGTCGAGCTCGTCCTCGACGGGCTCGATGAGCCCGCGGCGCGCCAGCTGTGGCAGCACCTCGACACGCTGTACGGGCCGGCGCCCGAGTTCGAGGCGGCGTGGCGCCACGCCGCGGGCAATCCGTTCCTGTTGCGCCAGGCCCACGCCGGCGTCACCGATCGCGACGATCCGGCGGCGGCGGCGATCGCGACGCTGGCCGGCGAGCCGCGGCAGCTCGCGCTCGCCCTGGCGCTCGCGACCGAGCCGGTGCACCGCTCGGTGCTGGTCGAGCTGTCGCCCGGCCGGGGCGCCGGCGAGGCGCTGCGCGTGCTGCTGCGCCGGCTGATCATCGAGCCCGCCGGCGATGGCCGGTTCGCGGTCCACGACCTGTTGCGCGGCGCGCTGCTGCGCGACGCCGACGCGGACGCGGTGCGCGCGATGCACGCGCGCCTGGCCGCCGCGCTCGAGCACGCGCCGCTCGATCCGGTGGTCCGGGTCCGCGAGCGCGCGCGCCACCTGCTCGGCGCCGACCGGCGCGCCGCCGCCCGCACGCTGGTGCTGGCCAGTGCCCAGGCGCTGATCCGCGCGGGCGCGGCCACCGAGCTGCTGCGCCTGCTCGACGCGTTCGGCGATGCCCCCGACGCCGAGATCCAGTTCGCGCGCGCCCGCACGCTGGTCCGGATGCTCGACCTGCACCGCGCCTACGATCAGATGATCGCGCTCGGCGCCGACGGCCGGGCGGCGAGCGACGAGATGCGCGCCACGCTCGCCCACGTCGCGATGCTGACCGGGCGGCTCGAGCTCGCGGCGCGGGTCAGCCACGCGGCGCTGGCGTCGCGCACGCTGGCGCCGGCGCTGCGCGTGCGGCTGTCGACGGTCCAGGTCCTGACCCGCACGGCGATGGGCGACGGCGAGGACGCGCGGGCGGCGACCTGCGGGCCCGCCGCCGAGGGCGCGTCCGAGCTGGTGCGCGCGTACCTCGAGTTCACCCGCGCGTTCTCGCTATGGCTCGAGGAGCGCGACGCCGAGGCCGAGGACGTGATGCGCCGCGCGTGGGCGCTGTGCCGCGGCGTGCTGTCGTTTCGCGCCCGGGTGCTGGCGCCGCTGTTCTTCGCCAGCGTGCTGGCGCGCACCGGCAACCTCGCCGAGTCCGAGCAGGTGCTGTCCGAGGTCGAGAGCGACGTCGCCGACTTCGAGGATCCGCTGGTCGGGGTGTCGCAGCGCATCATCCGGGCGACCTGGCTCGAGAGCCGCGGCGCGTTCGACGAGGCGCTGCAGCTGATCGGCCAGGTCGAGGCGACGTACCACCAGGCGGGGCACGTGCTCGGCCTGCTCTGGGCGCGGGTCTACCGCGGCCGGCTCTTGCTGCTGACCGGCCGGGTCCGCGCCGGTCGGGCCTGCCTCGACGAGCTGGCGCGCGCCGCCGGCGAGATCGGTGCGCGCGTGATCGTCCGGCTCGCCCGCGACGCGCTGCGCGCCGATCCGCTGCAGGCGCTGGCGCACGGCCCGGCGGCGAGCGCGCGTCCCGGCGAGGCGCGCCGCGGCAGTGTGATCGCCGCGATCCAGGCGGCGATCGAAGGCCGGCTCGAGATCGCGCGCGGCTACGTGGTGGCGCTCGAGGTCGACGGCAAGCTCGATCCGCTGAGCCGCGCGTTGCTCGGCGTGGTCCGCGCACGGCTGGCGCCGCCGGCCGAGCACGCGCAGCGCTACGAGGAGGCGCTGACCCAGGCGGCCGCGGCCGGCGCCGACCCCGAGCTGATCCCGGCGATCGCCGCGCGCGCGGGGCTGTGTCCGGGCGCGACCGCCGGGCCGCCCGGCGTGGCGATCGTGATCGACACGGTCCATCACGAGCTGCGCTGCGAGGACCGCGTGGTCGCGCTGTCGCGCCGGCCGAGCGTGCGCCGGCTGCTCTACACGCTGGCCGCCGACCTGGGCCGCGCGCACGACAAGGCGTCCTTGACCCGCGGGATCTGGAACGCGAGCTACAAGCCGGAGCGCCACGACGGCGCGCTGTGGGTCAACGTCAAGCGGCTGCGCGAGATCCTGCAGGGCACCGGGCTGCGGGTCGACTCCGGCGACGACGGCTACCGGCTCCGCGTCGACGACGGCCACGTGCTGCGCACCGCCGGCGAGTGACGCGCCGTGCGTCCCGTCGGCCCGTCCCGTCGGCCCATCCGTCGGCGCGTCCCGTCGGCCCGTCCCGTCGGCGAGTGACGCGCCGCGCGCCCCCTTCGGCGAACCCAATCGCGTCCCGTCGGCGCGTCCGTTGGCGCGTCCCGTCGGTGCGTCCCGTCGGCGCATGTCGAGGCGCGTAAGGCGCTGTCGATGGAGCGCGGGCGCCGCGAGGTGCAGGGTGCGCGTGACACAGGTGATGTGCACGGACCCTCAAGGAGACGAACGATGAGAGTGAATGTTCTTGTATCGATGATTCTTGGCGTGGCGATCGGCGCGGGATGTCAGGCCAGTGCCGAGGTCGCCGGCGCCGAGCCCGGCGCCGACCCCGGCACCGAGCCCGGCGACGAGGGCGCGACCGCCCAGGTGGCGACGCTCGACGGCACCGTCGACTTCGCCGACTACATGCTGCCCAACTGCAACGGGCCGAGCGTCCCGGAGTACTTCCCGCCGCAGGTGTTCCGCACCGTGCCGCTGGGCGGCAACCGCTTCGCGGTGGTGAAGAACCTGTCGGGCAGCTCGTTCGAGGACTGGACGGTCGATTCCGACTGGCTGCGGATCAGCGCCGACAACTCGTGGGCGTACCAGATGAACGGCCAGTGGTGCGACACCGAGTGCCGGCTCAACAACCAGCAGCCCGGGACGGCGTGCAACCACCGCTGGAACAACGATCCGGCGGTGTACGCCAACACGGCGTACCGCGATCCCGACAACGCGTCGCTGGGCGCGCCGTTCATCAAGCGCAAGATGACGTTCTCCGGCGGCGTGTTCCGGTTCACCGGCGCGATGAAGATCACCGGTCAGAACCGCAACAGCTGCGGCGCGTGCGCGACCAACTTCGACAGCCCGCGGGTCAGCCGCAGCGTGACCGCGCGGCGCTACGCCAGCCGGACCTACGCGACGCCGTGCAGCTCGCAGCGCTCGTTCTCGGACGTGATCGAGCTGACCGTCGACGCCGGCCCGGGCGCGGGCGAGACCGCGATCTACGTCCGCGGCGAGGGCTACATCGGCTTTGGCGGCCGCAACGAGATCCCCAAGGTCGCGTGCTGGCCCGACGCGTCGGTGCCGACGCCCGCGCCGCTCGACGTCTGCGGCGGCGGCCAGATCCAGCCGATCTGCACCGCGCTCGGCCGCGCCTGCCCGTGCCGGCCCGGCACCGCGCAGGACAACGCCTGCTACTACTCGTCGGCCGACCGCGTCGCGTGCGGCCTGCCGGCCGGCGGCTGCAGCGGCGACTGGTGGGGCACCGGCTGGAACCTCTATCACCAGGTCTGCCACCTCTGATCGGGCCTTGCGCCGCGGCCGGGCCGGGCGCTACAACGCCCACATGAAGTTCTACTGGAAGAGCACGTGAACGAGCTGCCGTGACGCGAGGAGTTCCTTGCGCAACAGCAGCGTCGACCTTGAAGAGATCAACTACGCCAAGACCGGGCTGACCGAGGCCACCGTCCGGGACCTCGTCGCCCGGGCCGGCTCGGTGGCCGCGGTGCTCAACACCCGGCACGCGACCGCCAAGGCCGAGGGCTGGGTCGCGTCGCCGCCGCCGGTCGCGGTGTTCGCCAGGGCGGTCGTCGCCGACCCGAACCTGCTGCGCCGCCCGATCCTGATCGACGGCGACCGCGTGATCGTCGGCTTCGACCGCGAGGCCTACGGGCGCCTCGGCAAGCCGGCGCGCGCGAAGAAGTAGGAGCCGCCGCGGCAAACGCGGCCGGGCGATCGCGCTTCGGCGCGACTTCGGCGGCGGCGTCGACCGGGCGGGCAATTTGTAAGGCCTGGGTTGACGATTTTCCGCGCCCCCTCCGCGCCCCCTCCGCGCCTTCACTCGACCCCCGGCTGGCCGATCCGCTGATCGACAGCCATGGATCACAGGTCGACGAAGGTGTTCGCGTTGCTCGTACCGTCCCTGATCGCCGCGTGTGATGCGTCGTCGCAGGTCGGCTTCACTCAATCGGCGTTCGGCGTGACCCAATCCGCGCTCGCGGGCACGGTCAGCGTGCGCGACTACGGCGCGATCGGCGATGGCGTGACCAACGACCGCGCGGCGATCCAGAACGCGCTCGACAGCGGCGCGGCCGAGGTCGTGGTCCCGGTCGGCACGTACGCGGTCAGCCGCGGCGCGGGCTACTGGTGCGTGTCGGTCCCGGCCGGCGTCACGCTGCGCGGCGAGAACCGCGACGGCGCGGTGCTGCAGCAGGTGCCCGGCATCGCCGGCAGCGTTCGCCTGCTCCAGGTCGCGGCGGCCAATGTCACGATCCGCGACCTCACGCTCGACGGCAACCGCACGCAGCAGACCGCCGACGAGCACCGCGCCGGGGTGTTCGCCACCGGCGCGCGCGGCCTGACGATCCGCGGCGTGACCTCGCGCGGCTTCACCGGCGACGGGTTCTACGTCCATCAGGGCAGCCACAACGCGACGCTCGACGACGTCGCCGCGATCGACAACGGCCGCAACGGGATCACGTTCGGCGGCGGCACCACGGGCGGCACGGTGACCGCGAGCCGGCTGATCGGCAACGCGGCCCAGCAGCTCGACTCCGAGCCCGGCCCCGGCAGCACGGTCGATGGCGTGACGATCCGCGGCAACACGATCGACGGCGCGGGGCGCAGCAACGACTACGCGGTGACGGTCTCGGGGAGCTCGGCGACCTCACGCAGCCACGGCTGGACGGTCGAGAGCAACACGATCCACGGCGGCGTGTTCGTGGTCTGGGCCGACGACGTGGCGATCCGCGGTAACACCGGGGTCAACCCGACGACCAAGGCCTCCGCCACCGTGTACCGCGCCGCCGATGGCGTCACGATCGAGGGCAACCGCTGGACGATGACCCAGGCGCAGGTCAGCTCGCTCGGCGTGATCACGGTGACCGGCACCGGCACCGGCAACGCGCCGGCGCACGTCCGGATCGCCCGGAACGTCGTGATCGCGACCGGCCGCGCCCAGAGCTTCGGCGTGCGGGTCGACGGCGGGCTCAGCGTCGAGGTCACCGACAACGATCTCCGCGGCCCGGGCCTGGCCGCGCCCGGTTACGCCGGCGTCTACCTGCGCGCGACCAACGGGGCGGAGGACTTCCGCTCGGCGATCGTCCGGCGCAACGCGATCAGCAACTGGGGCGGCTACGGCGTCTCGGTCCAGGGCAACGGCACGGCGCGGCTGCTCGCGGTCGACGTCACCGACAACGTGTTCGACGACACCGCCGGCACCATGACCAGCGCGGTGTCGCTCGACGACGGCACCGGCACGGCCCGCGCGATCACGCTGTCGGGCAACGTGATCGTCGGCGGCGTGGTCGCCCCCGTGGCGCGCTATCCGATCGGCGCCTCGGTCCTGGTCGCCGGCCAGCGCGGTGCCGGCGGCACCTACAGCGTCGCCGCCGCTCCCGACGGCGTGCTCGCCGAGGTCCCGGGCGCGGTCGCGAGCTGCCGCACCGACGGCACGGTGTGGCGCAAGATCGCCGGCAGCGGCGCCACCGGCTGGGTCGCGCTGTGAGCCACGCTGCGAGCTCCTCGCGCTGATTCGGTATTGCCGGGTACGACTGTGTTCGACGGCATGATCGGTGTGTGCGCGCCTTGGCGCACACCGACGAGAAACCGGGAGAGCCGGGACGCGAAACTCCCCCGGTGAACCGCATATGCGGGTGTGGGATCGTTGCGTGATCGACGAGGTCGTCTATAGTCGCCCGCGCTAGCTGGTAACCAGACAATCGACTTCGGAGTGAATCATGAAGACGAATACCCACCTGGTACGAGGTTTTGTATTGCTCGGCGGCATCCTGTCCGCGCTGCTGCCCGGCGCCGCCTGGGCGGCAGATCCGGCTGCCCAGGCCGCCCAGTCCGCAGACGCCGCGGCGACGCGGGTCTACACGCTGACGCCGTCGACGCACGGTAACCCCGAGGGTGTCGCCGCCGATCCGGTCAGCGGCGTGTTCTTCGTCGGCGCCACCGGCGACGGCACGATCTATCGCGGCACGCTCGGCAACCCGGCCGTCACCGAGTTCATCCCCGGGGCGGCCGGCAAGTCAGCGGTCGGGCTCAAGATCGCCGGCGGCCGGCTCTACGTCGCCGGCGGCGCGACCGGCGCGATCGTGGTCTACGATCTGTTCTCGCGCCGTCAGGTCGCGGCGTTCGCGACCGGCGCCGGCGGCTTCCTGAACGATCTGGTGGTCACGCGCAACGGCGACGTGTTCGTCACCGACTCGTTCCGGCCCACGCTGTGGCACGTCACCGCCGCGCAGGTCCGCGCCGGCTCGGGCACCCCCGAGGCAATCTCGGTCGCGCCCGAGATCGTGTATCAGGCCGGCGCGTTCAACCTCAACGGCATCGTCGCGATCGACGAGCACACGCTGGTCGTGGTCCAGAGCAGCAACGGCGCGCTGTTCCGGATCGACGTCGACCGCCGCGGCCGGCAGATCCAGCGGCTCGCCGGCGACACCGTGGCCGGTGACGGCATGCTGCTCGACCGCGGCCGCCTGATCATCGTCCAGGGCAACCCGGCGCAGCTGACCTTCGTCGATCTCGATCGCCGCGTGTCGCGCGCGACCGTGGTCGGCCACCTCACCGACCCGACGCTGCGCGGGCCGTCCACGATCGCTCGCTCGCGCGATCGCTGGCTCGTGGTCAACGCCGACTTCGCGACCAGCACGGTGCCGTTCACCGTGTCCGGGATCGCGCGCTCGGGTGGCGATGACCGGGGCGGCGATGATCGCGACGACGACCGCGACGAGTAGCGACCGGCCGGTCGGCTCATCGAGGACCGCGCGACCGGCGAGGTGTGTGCGAAGTCGTGTGAGCACGCACGTGTGTCGCCCGCGCACTCCGTAGATCGGTATCGCCGAATACGGCTCTGGATCGCATCGTCATTTGTGCGCGCGGCGCGCTTGTCTGTGATCGCGCGCACGTGATGCTCTCTCGCCGAGAGCCGAGAGGAGATGCGATGAACCACACTTGCCGGATCGCGCGTGCGCTGCTGCTGGTCGTCGTCGGTTGCGGCCCGATCGCCGACCCCACGGGCGCCGATCTCGATCGCCGCCACGTCATCGCGCTGGGATCGCAGCTGATCGACACGCGGACGACGCGTCAGGTCGCGCCGGCGCCGCCCGGTCCGCTCGGCGGCGAGCTCGCGCTGGTCAAGTTCCCGGGCCCGGTCACCGCCGAGCAGCTCGCGACGCTGGCGGCGAGCGCGCGGATCTACACCTACCTGCCGCACGATACGTTCCTGGTTCGCCCGCTCGGTGCCGACGCGGGCGAGCTCGCGGCGAAGGCCGCCGCGTCGTGGACCGGCGCGTACCGGCCCGAGTACAAGATCTCGCGCAGCGCGGCGGACATGGCGCTGCAGGCGCCCGACGACGCCCAGACCGTGATGGTGACGGCGCTGCCCGATGCCGACCTGCCGGCGCTGGTCGCCGCGGCGGCGGCGCTTCCGGGCGCGACGGTGGTCGGCTCCGATCGCGGCGACCGGTTCTCGCGGGTGCGGCTGCGGATCGACGGCGCGGCGCTGGCCGGCGCGACCGCCGAGCTGGCGGAGCGCGGCGACGTGTTCTGGATCGACGTCGAGGGCCGGCGCGAGCTGCTCAACGACACGACGATCTGGGTCGGACAGTCCGGCCTCGACGCCGGCCAGACCACGCCGATCTTCGATCACGGCATCCACGGCGAGGGCCAGATCGTCGGCTACATCGACACCGGCATCGACGCCGACACCTGCTACTTCCGCGATCCGGTGCACGGCCTGCCGCCGATCAACGCGTGCGACGGCGGCACCGTCGTCGATCCCGCCCAGCGCAAGGTGATCGCCATGGACTTCCTGACGCCGTCCGAGTGCGACGCCGGGATCGCGAGCAACGAGTGGGACACCCAGGGTCACGGCTCGCACGTCGGCGGCACGATCGCCGGTGACAACCTCGCCGGCCCGATCGCCCACGATCCCGGCGACGGCATGGCGCCCGGCGCCAAGCTGGTCGTGCAGGACGCCGGGTTCCGCAACGACAACTGCGGCGATCTGCCGGGCATCAGCTGCCCGGTGGTCGATCTGAAGCCGCTGTTCCTGCAGGCCTACGCGCAGGGCGCGCGGATCCACACCAACTCGTGGGGCGACAACGAGAACGCGTTCCTGCAGAACAACTACTCGGCCGCGTGCCAGGACGTCGATCAGTTCATGTTCGATCACCCGGACTTCCTGATCCTGTTTGCCGCCGGTAACTCGGGCCCACGCGCGGCCTCGGTCGGCAGCCCGTCGACCGCCAAGAACGGGATCTCGGTCGGCGCGACCCTGCGCGGCACCGCGGCGAGCTCGATGGCGGGGTTCTCGAGCTGCGGCCCGACGGCGGACGGCCGGCTCAAGCCGGACCTCACCATGCCCGGCTCGCGCATCATCTCGGCGCGCAACGACGGCAACGTGGCGTCGAACAACTGCACGACCGCGCAGATGAGCGGCACCAGCATGGCGAGCCCCGCCGCTGCCGGCATGGCCGCGCTGGTTCGCCAGTACTACAGCGACGGGTTCTACCCGACCGGCGTGCCGGTCGCCGCGAACGGCGTTGCGCCGAGCGCCGCGCTGGTCAAGGCGACCCTGCTCAACTCGACCCAGGCGATGACCGGCACCGGCGCAGGCCCGGTGCCCGACGCGTGCCAGGGCTGGGGCCGCGTGCTGCTCGACAACGCGCTGTACTTCGACGGCCAGGCCCGGCGGCTGATCGCCGTTGACGATCCCGGCTTCCCGCGCGGCGGGGCCGGGCAGGTCCGGACGTTCACGGTCCAGGTCGCCGCCGGCCAGCCGCTGCGCGCGACCCTGGTGTGGACCGACTTCCCGTCGACGCCCGCCGCGAGCATCAACCTCGAGAACGATCTCGATCTCGAGGTGTCCGGCCCGTCGGGCACGTTCCTGGGCAACGTGCTCGCCGCGGGCGCGTCGACGGCCGGCGGCAGCCCGGACCGCCGCAACAACGTCGAGCAGGTCGTGCTCGCCGCGCCCGACGCCGGCTTCTACACGATCACGGTGCGCGCGTTCAACGTGCCGAGCTCGGCGCAGCCGTTCGCGCTGGTCGTCAGCGGCGGGGTCAACCGCGAGCCGGTGGCCAGCGCGGGCCCCGACGCGATCGTCCCCGCCGGCGCCACGGTGACGCTCGACGGCTCGGGCTCGCGCGATCCCGACGACAATCCGCTGGCGTTCCACTGGATCCAGACCGGGGGCCCCGAGGTGACGCTGTCGTCGCCCGACGCCGCCGTGACCGGGTTCACCGCCACCGTCGACGGCACCTACACGTTCCAGCTCGACGTCTCCGACGGCCGCGCCGCGGTCAAGGACCTCGTCGTGGTCCGGGTCGCGAACCCGGCGGTGGTGTTCCGCGACGACTTCGAGCGCGACCTGGGCTGGCGGCCGAACCCGCGGCGCAGCGACACCGCGCGCGCCGGCCGATGGGAGCGCGCCGTCCCCCAGGCCACGGCCAGCGGCGGCGCCAAGCAGCTCGGCACGCCGCCCAGCGGCAGCTTCGATCTGGTCACCGGGGCGATCGCGGCGGGCGGCGCCGGGGCCAACGACGTCGACGGCGGCATCACGTCGATCCTGTCGCCGGTGATCGCGATCCCGGCCGGAGGCAAGGTCACGCTGTCGCTGTCGTACTACTTCGCGCACGACAACAGCTCGTCGCCCGCCGACTTCTTCCGGGTGTCGATCGCCGGCGCGACGACCCAGGCGGTGACCCAGGCAGTGATCGAGGACCGCGGCGGCCCCACCAACCAGGACGCGGCGTTCGTCCGCCGGACGGTCGACATCACCGGGTTCGCCGGTCAGACGGTGCAGGTGCTGATCGAGGCCGGCGATCTCGAGGCCGAGAGCCTGATCGAGGCGGCGGTCGACGACGTGGTGATCGAGAGCCAATAGCCGGCCTGGGAGCAACCCCGCGCTACGCGGCACGCTGGCCGCGCGCTGAGCCGCGCCCGCATCGCCTGCGCGCGCCGTGGCGTGGCGTGGCGTCGGCGTGGCGTCGGCTGTGGGTCCGGGCGGCGGGATCGTCGCAGGTTTGTTGGCCGCTCGCGCGGGCGCACCGGCGCATGTGGCGTGCTGACCCGGACATGGAACACTCTGGCAACGCGCTGCTCCGGCGTGCGGCGACGGCCGCGCTGGGGTAATGCTGGGGTTCCTGATCCGGGACGCTGCTTGACGGGGCGCCGCGGGCGTGGCGATATGAGTCGGCCGGATCAGAGAAACATGTAACACCACAGAGCACCGGCAGCTGGATACACGCGCGGAACAGGGCGAAACGCCCCATGTGCCCGGTGCGTGGGGTTGCGGGCGGTGGGTCGCGCGCGTCAGGGCAGGGACTGAACGTACAGGCCGAGGCCGGCTTCCGGGTAGGAATGGTGGGACGTGTCGTCCCGAGGGCGCTCTCACGCAAGGAGGCCGACATCGAGCGGACAATTGCGTGTTCGCGTCTTTGCCAGATTGCGCACTTTCTCGTCGCATGTGACGACGACGCGACTCCTCGGCATGGGAATGCGGATCCATGCACACCGTCGCCGCCGCGCCGCGCCGCGATTGATCAGTACAACCACGCTCGCAAATAACAACAGAACTAAAAGAGCGTGACACTCGATGCCGATTTTTACAAAATGCGTTTCTGCGAATAGTCCCTACTCTGTAGGGCGGAGGTCAGCGGCATGTCGTCCACCGAGCCGAAGAACGAGCCGAAGAACAAGTCGAAGAAAACGTGGAGTCGCAGGGCGGTCCTCAAGCTCGCCGGCACGGCCGCCGCGGGCGCCGTGGTGTCGCGCGCATCGCGAGCCTCGGCGCATGGCCACGCGACGCACCTGAGGACGCGATTCTCCGACGAGCTCGGGCTTCGCGTGCCGCTCGCCAGCGCCGGCATGGCGTTCGTCAACCTGACCGAGCTGTGCTCGGCGGTGAGCAACGCCGGGGCGCTCGGCGTCTACGGCGTGGGCGCCGATCCGCCGCCCGTGGTCGCCGAGCGGCTCCAGGCGATCCGCGAGCACACCAGCGGACCGTTCGGTATCGACTTCATCTTTGCGACCTCGGCGCTCGGTGATTTCACCACACAGGCGCATATCGATATCACCGCGGCCGCGCGGGTACCCGTGGTCGTGTTCCACTGGAACGTCCCGCTGCGCACGTGGGTGGCTCAGCTCCACGCCGCGGGCAGCAAGGTCTTCATGCAGACCGGCGACGTCCACGTGGCGCTGCAGGCGGTCGCGGTCGGCGTCGACGGCATCGTCGCGCAGGGCCGGTCGGCGGGCGGTCACAACCGCAACGCGACGATTCCCACGTTCCGCGTCGTGCACGACATGCGGCGTGCGCTGCCGGCGAAAATCTTCATCCTGGCTGCAGGTGGCATCGCCGACGGCCACGGCCTGGTGCGCGCGGTCCGCGCCGGCGCGGATGGTGGCTGGGCCGGAACCGTGTTCGTCGCGGCCACCGAGTCCTATGCGCATGACGGGTACAAGGCGCGCCTGGTCGCCGCCAGGTCACCGGACGCCACGCAGTTCACCACGGTGTTCGGTCCCGAGTGGCCGGGGCAGCAGCAGCGCGTGCTGCGCAACCGCGCGACGGCCAACCCAGGGTCAACTACCCCCGCAACCATCGGCACGACGGTGCTATTCCCCGGCGCTCCGGACGGCAATGTTCCGTATGTGATGCCCAAGCACAGCGCGATCGTGCCGACCCGGGACACCGTGGGCGATCTCGAGGAGATGGACATGCCCGCCGGCGCCACGAGCGTGCGCGCGGTGCGCCGCGTGCGCCCGGCGGCGGACATCGTCGACGACTTCGTCGAGGGCGCGCGCGAGGCGCTCGATCGTGACGACGACGACGACCTCGACGAGGACTAGCCAGCGACCGCCGGATCGCTCACGCCGCCTTGCGCGGAGCAACCCGCCGCTGCGCGCGCGGCTTGCCCGACAGCAGCTCGACGATCCGGACCTGCGTCGCGATCGCGGCGAGCTGCTTGTCGTGTAGCTCGTCGTCATAGACATCGAACAGCGTAGACACCAGCTGGCCCATCGTGATCGTCATGCTCATTGGGCAGTGCACGCTCCATTCCATCGCGAGCACTGCGCGCCGCCGCCACTGGTTACAAGTGGTTCGCAATCACGCCATGTGGCATGGCTGCTGCACAGACCGACATCGTGTTGCCGTACATCCAGGTCAGCTTTCGAGGCATGCCGCACGACCCAGCCCTCGAAGCAGCGATCCATCGCTGGGTCGCCCGGCTCGAATGGATGAACGTTGGCGTGCAGCGAGCCGAGGTCTCGGTCGAGCGCATCGGCCGGCGCCGCACATCGGTCAGCCTGCAGATCGGTGCGAAGGATGGCTCCGCACCGTCGGCAATGGCCAGCCACGCCGATGCGTACGTCGCGGTGTCGGACGCGTTTCACGGCGTGCAGCGAAAGCTCGAGCGCAGCCCGGTCCACGCGCGCCGCGCATCGCTCGCGCTCGCCGGCTGAGCCAGGCTCGCGCGCCTGGTTCGCTGCGCGCGTGCGGCTCCGGACGCGGAGCGCCGGCCGGCGCATGTGCTCACGCGGGCGCCGGTGTGTGTGCCCCGTGTGCCCCGCGCGCGAGCGGTCACCTCGTGGTCCGGCCGCCCTCCCGCTGACGGGGCCGGCGAGCGCGTCACAGCCGCACAGCCGAGATGTGCCCGTGGTCACGAACGCCCGGCCATTCGCGGGCGCCGCGACCTCAGCTGGCGCAATTCTGCGCTCCTGAGCGGGAGCGCCTGCGCGGATCAGCGCGGTGTGGCGAAACTGTCTGATCCATATGCCAGACTCGTGCGAGTTACGCGCGCGCAGATGTTGCAATGGTGAGCGGTGGCCCCACGTGCGATCCGGGCCGAGAGGAGAGTTGGATGGCCATGACGTCGCGCTTGCGCGAGCGGATCGATGTTCGTCTTCCGGAATATGTCAGCGCGAAGCAGCATCGCGAGCTCGGCGCGTTCGCGCGGTACTGCATTCTTCGCGTCGAGCGCGAGCTCGGCGAGCGCGAGAGCTGGACCGTGGACATCGCGCTGTCGCTGAGCGGCTACTCGAGCCGGATCGCCGTGGACGATGGCGGCCTGCTGCTCGAGGAGAACGGTACGGGACGCGACGGCGCGCTGGCGACCTGGGATGCGATGTGCCGCATCGAGCAGCGGCTGCGCGAGCGCCGGGCCTGACCGATCCAGTGCGGGCCGGTGCGGGCCGGTGCGGGCGGCGCGTGCTCAGCCGGGCGCGCGTGGGTCGACCAGCTGCTCGAAGGCGCGCGCGTTGCGCACCGCGTGGCCCTCGGCGTCGTTGTCGAAGTAGACGAACACGTCGCGGCCCTCGTCGCGCCAGCGCAGGGCATCGCCGGCCCAGCGGCGCAGCGATGGGCCGCTGTAGCTCGACGCGTACTTGCGGGTGTGGCCGTGGAGCCGGACGTAGACGAAGTCGGCCGTGACCTCGCGCCACATCGGGAAGTCGGGCGCGTCGCCCAGGCACACCGCGACCCCGGCGGCGGCGAGCGCGTCGGCAACCGGCGGGATGAACCACGACGCGTGGCGCAGCTCGATCGCGTGGCGCACGCGCCAGCAGCCCAGCGCGCGCAGGAACTCGCGCAGCCGCGGCAGGTCGAGCGAGAACTTGCTCGGCAGCTGCCACACCACCGCGGCGAGCTTGGGCCCCAGGTGCGCCGCCTGATCGCGGAGCCGGACGATCGACGGCTCGCAATCGCGCAGCCGCTTGTAGTGGGTGACGAAGCGATGGCCCTTGAGCGCGAACCGGAACTGCGGCGGGGTCTCGTCGCGCCAGCGCTCGTACGTGGCCTGCGAGATCTGCGTATAGAACGAGCCGTTGATCTCGAGCGACGAGAACGTCGACGCCGCGACCTGGAGCCAGCGCTTGACCGGCACGTCGCCGTAGAGATGGGCCCGCCAGCCCTTGTAGACCCAGCCGCTGGTCCCCGCGTAGATCCGGGCGCCGGCGGTCACGGCTTTCGACCGATCTGCAGGAGCCCGAACCATGTCCCGGCGATGGAGCAACAAGCGAGCCCGGGGCGTCGTGCGCCTACCGCATGAGCCCGGCGTGCCGATGGGCGGATACGCGCGCCGTCGCCGTCGATGGTCCGCCGGTTTGCTGCTGGCACCCGGGGTGCAATACCGCTGTTCCATGAAGGACATGATCGACGTTCTCGAGCTTCTGGCATCGCAACACACCGAGGTCGATCAGCTCATCGAGCGGATCGAGAGCGGCGAGGGTGACCGCACCGCGCTGTTCACCGAGCTCGCCGACAAGCTCGCGGCGCACGCCACGGTCGAGGAGAAGATCTTCTACCCCGCGGCGATGGATGCGAAGACCTCCGAGCTGCTGCACGAGGCCGTCGAGGAGCACCTCTCGGTCAAGCGTCTGCTCGCCGACCTGATGGAGCTCGACGCCGAGGACGAGGAGGAGCAGGACGAGTTCGAGGCCAAGATCGCGCTGCTCAAGGAGCAGGTCACGCACCACGCGCACGAGGAGGAGGAAGGCAAGCTGTTCCCGATCCTGCGCCGGCAGATGAGCGAGGACGAGCGCGCCGCGATCGGCAACGAGGTGCTCGCGATGTTCGAGCTGCTGATCCAGGAGGAGCCGCGGCTCCAGGTGCCGGCGGAGACCGCCGAGGCCGCGCCGCTGCCGAGCTTGTGACCACGCCGTGACGGCGGCGCACGCTTCCGCGGCGCATTCCAGCGCCGGCGCAGGGGTACGCGCGGTCTGCGCGCCGCGGTCAGGTTCCGGCGAGCTCGATCTCGACGTGGTGGTCCTGGTGATCGTCGCGGAGCAGGATCCGCCGCTCGGCCTGGTCCTCGCCGTCGCACACGACGCGGCTGACCGTGCCGCCGAGGTTGGTGATGTGGATATGATAGACCGTCTCGCGATGGCGATAGTGCACGGTGAGCTCGCGCCAGCTCGCCGGGATCCGCGGCTCGATCCGCAGCTGATCGACCTCGAGCCGGATGCCCAGCAATGACTCGGTGACGAGCCGGTACATCCAGCCGGCCGAGCCGGTGTACCAGGTCCAGCCGCCGCGCCCGGCGTGCTGCGGGTTGGTGTAGACGTCGGCCGCGACGACATACGGCTCGACCTGGTAGACCGCGATCGCGGCCTCGGTGTCGCCGTGGTGCAGCGGATTGATCAGGCCGAACAGCTCCCACGCGCGCGCGACGTCGCCGGCGGCGGCGAACGCCATCGCGGCCCACACGGCGGCGTGGGTGTACTGGCCGCCGTTCTCGCGGACGCCGGGCACGTAGCCCTTGACGTAGCCCGGCTCCTGCGCCGAGGTGTCGAACGGCGGATCGAACAGCTGGATCACGCGCAGATCGCGCCGGACGAGCCGCTGATCGAGCGCGGCGAGCGCGAGCCTGGCGCGATCGGGATCGCCGGCGCCCGACAGCACGGCCCAGCTCTGGGGCAACGAGTCGATCTGACACTCGGCGCTGGCCGCCGATCCGAGCGGATCGCCGCTGTCGAAGTAGGCGCGGCGGTACCACGCGCCATCCCAGGCGTGCTCGTCGATGCTGGCGCGCAGCCGGGCCGCCTCGGCGGTGCAGGTCGCCGCGAACCCGGCGTCGCCGCGGCGGCCGGCGAGCACCGCGAACTGCGACAGCACGTCGTACAGGAAGAACCCCAGCCATACGCTCTCGCCCTTGCCGTGCTCGCCGACCAGGTTCATGCCGTCGTTCCAGTCGCCGCTGCCCATCAGCGGCAGGCCGTGCGCGCCGAACGTCAGGCCGTGCTTGATCGCCCGCACGCAGTGGTCGTAGAGCGACGCCACTTCGTCGGAGCGCGCCGGCAGATCGTAGTAGCTGTCCTCCTCGGGCTTGACCGCCCGGCCCTCGAGGAACGCGATCTTCTCGTCGAGCACGCCGGTGTCGCCGAGCGCCGCGACGTAGCGACAGGTCGCGTACGGCAACCACAGGTAGTCGTCGGAGATGTGGGTCCGGACGCCGCGGCCCAGCGGCGGATGCCACCAGTGCTGGACATCGCCCTGCGGGAACTGGCGCGCGGCGGCGCGCATCAGCTGGTCGCGCAGGATCGCGGGCTCGGCGTGGACCAGCGCCATCGCGTCCTGGAGCTGGTCGCGAAACCCGAACGCGCCGCCGGACTGGTAGAACCCGCTGCGCGCCCACATCCGGCACGCCAGGACCTGGTAGAGCAGCCAGCCGTTGGCGAGGAAGTTCACCGACGCGTCCGGGGTCTGGACGTTGACCGCGCCGAGCGTCCGGTTCCAGTACGCCCACACGGCCTCGAGCGCGACCCGCGCCGGTCCGGTGCCGCGAAACCGCGTGATCAGCTGGCGGGCGTCGGCGAGATCGCGGCCCGAGCCGAAGGTGAACGCGATCTCGCGCTCCTCGCCCTCCGCGAGATCGAGCCGGACGCGCATCGCGAGGCACGGATCGAGCCCGGCGCCGACGCGCCCCGACAGCCGCGCGCGGCTCATGCACGCCGGCCGCGCCGGATCCCCGTTGCGGCCGAGCACCTCGAGTCGATCGCCGGTGATCGTGCGCTCGTCCTCGCTGCAGTCGAGGAACGCGACCCGTGCGGCGAACTCGCTGTTGTACGCGTTGCGTGCGAGCAGGCCGCCGGTCCGGGTGTCGCGCTCGGTCACGATGTGCGGCAGGTTGCTCGCGCGCACCGATCCGAGCACGAGGTCGAACACGCCGGTGATCGACAGCCGGCGCGGTGCGCCCGAGCGGTTGCGGATCGTGAGCACCATGAACTTGATCGGTGCGTCGGTCGCGACGTAGGTCCGCAGCTCGGTCGCGATCCCGGCCTCGCTGACCTCGAACACGCTGTAGCCGAAGCCGTGGCGGCTGGTGTACGGCGCGTCGGCCGCGACCGGCAGCGGCGTCGGCGACCAGACCCGGCCGTCGGCCTCGTCGCGCAGGTAGAACGCCTCGCCGCTCGGATCGGAGACCGCGTCGTTGTGCCACGGCGTCAGGCGATAGCCGTGCGCGTTCTCGCACCAGGTGTAGGCGCTGCCGCTCTCGCTCACGACGCTGCCGAACCACGGGTTCGCGATCACGTTGACCCACGGCGCCGGGGTCCGCGCGTCGCGGCGCGTGATGATGACGTACTCGCGGCCGTCGCCCGTGAACCCGCCGAGGCCGTTGAAGTCGACGAGATCCGGCCGCTGGATCGACGGCGGAGGCACGGCCAGCGCGAGCCCACCGGCGACGTCGTGGGCCGGCGCGGGCGTCGCGCGCGGGCCGGGCGGCGCCGCCGGCTCGACCCGGGGCTTGCGCGCGGTCTGCTCGGCCAGCGTGCCCGCGGTGTCGCTGACGACCAGCCGCGCGACGGTCTGCATCAGCACCTTGTCGTCGTCGCTGATCTGCTCGCTGCGCCGGACGAAGATCCCCCCCGGCTTGTCGAGCAGGCTGTCGCCCGCGGCGGCGACCGCCGACAGGATCTCGTCGTGCAGGACCTGGCGATAGCCCGACGGGTCCTCGTTCCACACCACGAGATCGGTGGCCAGGCCCTTGAGCCGCCAGTACGCGTGGGCCCGGACCAGCTGGCGCACCAGATCGATGTGGGCGACGTCCGCGATCCGGACCAGCACGATCGGCAGGTCGCCCGAGATGCCGTAGGCCCACAGGCCCGACTGCCCGCCGCGGTTGCGCGCGATCAGGCTGCCGGGCGCGCGCAGCGTCGGGTTGGCATAGAGCACGTTGCTCGCGAGCTGCTCGTAGATCCGGGCGTCCGCGCTCGTGGCCTCGAGCCGGCGCTGCACGACCTGGCTGTGGGTCCACGACAGCTCGAACACGCGATCGGCGGCGTGACGGTCGCGATACTTCTCGATCAGGCCGAGCGCCCCGGCGCGGGTCTCCGCGATCCCGGTGACCACGTGGATCCGCGCGGTCTCGTCGGGCTGGAGCACGACGCGGCCGCGGATCGCGACGATCGGATCGAGCACCGCGCCCGCGCTGTCGGTCAGCGCCGCGCGATGCATCGCGATCGGATCGATCGCCGAGCGGCCGCGGCCGATGAACGCCGGGCGCGAGGTCTCGTACGACAGCTCGCCGGCCGGCGTGCCGTACACCGTCATCAGGTGGAGCATCCACGGCGGGTGCTCGCCGCCGGAGCGCGGCCGCCGCGTGCACACGATCGCCTGCTGCGCGCGCAGGATCTCGGTCTGCACGAACAGGTTCGAGAACGCCGGGTGCGCGGTGTCGGCGGCGGCCTGCGCGAGCACGACCTCGGCGAAGCTGGTCAGCTCGATCGTGCGCGGCGTGCGGCTGCGGTTGGTCAGGCTGACCCGCCGCAGCTCGATGTCGTCCTCGGGCGAGATGCTGATCTCGACGTGGCTGTCGATCTCGTGATCGACGCGGCGGAACTCGACCCGACCGTGCGAGAAGATCGCCTCGTAGCTGGTCGCGCGCACGAGCGTGGGGTGATGCGCGATCGACCAGCATGCGCCGGTCGTGACGTCGCGCAGGTAGCCGAACGTGCCCCAGCAGTCGCGCGTCGCGTCCTCGTGCCAGCGGGTCACCGCGAGGTCCCGCCACCGGCTGTAGCCGCCGCCCGCGCTGGTGAGCGCCACGTGGTAGTGGCCGTTGGACAGCAGGTGGACCTCGGGCGCCGCCGCGTGCGGGGTCGTGAACACGCGCAGCTCCTGGTCGTCGGTCGAGGTCGCCGCGGTCGATGACAGCTCGGCCGGGTGCGGGAAGATCGCGGGGGCGTGGGGCACGCGCTCCTGGAGCAGCAGCTCGGTCGCGCGGAAGCTCGGCGCGGCGGCGAACCGGCGCTGCATCGGCCGGTCGAGCAGCACGTAGCCGAGCGCGAGCAGCGTCATGCCCTGGTGGTGCGCCATGTACGATCGCACCACGGCGAAGTCGTTGCCGGGCGGCAGGCGCGCGGCGGTGTAGTCGATCGCCTCGTAGAACCCGTACGGGCCGAGCAGGTCGCTGCGCGCCAGCCGCCGCAGGTTCGCGCACGCGGCCTCGGGTGCGACCATGAGGGCGAGCGCGCTGGCGTACGGCGCGATGACCAGATCGTCGGCCAGGCCGCGCTTGAAGCCCAGGCCCGGCACGCCGAACGCGCGATACTGGTAGTTGAGCTGCGCGTCGGTCTTGTAGTAGCCGGACTCCGAGATCCCCCAGGGCACGCCGCGGTCGCGGCCATAGGCGATCTGGCGCTCGACGATCGCGCGGTAGGTCTCGTCGAGCAGGGTGCCGTCGTAGGTCGGCATCACCAGCAGCGGCATCAGGTACTCGAACATCGAGCCGCTCCACGACAGCAGCGCCGGCCGGCCGCTCGAGCTGGTGAGCTGGCGGCCGAAGCTGAACCAGTGCTCCTGCGGCAGCTTGCCCTGGGCGATCGCGACGAAGCTGGCGAGCCGCGCCTCCGAGGCCAGCAGGTCGTAGAAGCTGGCGTCGAGCCGGTGATCGACGACGTTGTAGCCGATCGCGAGCAGCCGGCACGACCGGTCGTAGAGGAAGTCGTAATCGAGGTCGGCGAGCTCGCGGCAGCGCAGCGCGAGGGACGCGAGCTCGCCGAGCCGCTCGGCGGCGCGCTCGGCGGCGCGTGCCACCGCCGCCACGACCGCCGGATCGCCGGCCGCCGCCGCGGTGCGCTCGAGGCGCGCGGTGCCCGCGAGCGTGATCGGTCCGTCGAGGATCGCGCGGATCGCCGGGTCGGTGATCCCCGGCAGCTCGACCCACGGCGCGAACCGGACCAGCTCGTCGAGCAGCCGCCGGGCCTGGGTCTCGAGCGCGCGCGCCCACCATGCCGGCTCGGGCGCACCACGGGCGGCGACCACGCGCACCAGCTCGCGGGCATGCGCGGTCAGCCGCAGGAGCTGCGCGTGGAGCTCGCGGGTGGTCTCGGGCGCGGCCGCCAGCTCGCCGCGCAGCCGCGCCAGCTCGCGCGCGGCCTCGGGCCAGCTCGCGGCGGCCTCGTCGAGGATGTCGAGCGTGTCGCCGAGCCCGGCCAGCGCGGGCCGCACCGGGCGGTCGGCGATCTCGTCGAGCCCACCGGCGAGTGTCCACAGGTGGCCGGCGAGGTTGCCGCTGTCGACGGTCGACACGTACATCGGCCGCAGCGGCTCGAGCGTCACGGTGTCGTACCAGTTGTAGAAGTGGCCGCGGTAGCGCTGCATGCGATCGAGCGTGGCGAGCGTCCGCTCGGTGCGCGCGACCAGCTCGCCGGCGGTGGCGTAGCCGTGGTCGTAGGCCGCGAGGTTGGCGAGCAGCGACAGGCCGATGTTGGTCGGCGAGGTCCGGTGCGCGGCGCCGCGCGGCGGATCTTCCTGCACGTTATCGGGCGGCAGGAAGTGGTCCTCGGCGGTGACGTGGACCTCGAAGAACCGCCAGGTCCGGCGCGCGACCGTGCCGAGGAACCGGCGCGCGGCGGGCGCGAGCGCCGGCCGGCGCGGCGCGATCGGCTGGCTCGACCACCACGACCACACCGGCGCGATCGTCCACAGCGCCAGGACCGGCGCCGCCGCGATCCACGCCGCCGGCTCGAGCGCCGCGACCGCGGTCACCGCGAGCGCGGGGCCGATCCACATCGCCGCCAGCGAGCCGGCCAGGCTGACCCAGGCGACGCGCTGCGCATCGCGCGCGGTCCGCCACTCGAGGAGCTTTCTCCGGGTGACCAGCACCCGGAGCACGGAGCGCCCGATCGCGTCGAGCGACAGCACCGCGTCGTACGGCAGGCACGCGAGCGAGAACCCATCGCGCGCGAGCTCCTGGGCGAAGCCGCCGAGCACCTCGCGGACGTGGGCGCCGAGCGGCTGGTCCTGTGGCGGCCGGGCGAGCGAGCCGATCGCCGCGGCCACACCCGGCACGATCGCGATCGCGAGCACGGCGAGCGTGGCGAACCACGCCGCGCCCTGGGTCCAGCCGATCGCGAGCAAGGCGACCAGCGCGATCGGCACGACGCTGCGCCGCAGGTTATCGAGCACCTTCCATTGCGACAGCCGCGAGATCGGGTTGGCGACCCGCGCGCCGCAGCCGGGTACGCGGCGCCACAGCCATGCGAGGATCTGCCAGTCGCCGCGGATCCAGCGATGCCGGCGGCTGATGTCCGCGGCGTGGCTCGACGGAAAGTCCTCGACCAGCATGACGTCGCTGACCATGCCGGAGCGCGCGTAGGCGCCCTCGAGCAGGTCGTGGCTGAGCACCCGGTTCTCGGGCAACCGGCCGCCGATCGCGCGCTGCACGGCGTCGACGTCGTAGATCCCCTTGCCGATGAACGAGCCCTCGCCGAACACGTCCTGGTAGACGTCGGACACCGCGCGCGTGTACGGATCGATGCCGGCCCGGCCGCCGAACAGCCGCGCGAACCGCGACCGCGAGATGCTCGCCATGGTCGCGCCGACCCGGGGCTGCAGGATGCCATAGCCCTCGGTGATCCGGCCGCACGCCTCGTCGAAGCACGGCCGGTTGAGCGGGTGCGCCAGCGTGGCCGCGAGCACGCGCGCCGAGTCGCGGACCAGCCCGGTGTCGGCGTCGAGCGCGATCACGTACTTGACCCCGGCG
>DASWRS010000187.1:0-29922 GCA_036403075.1 Kofleriaceae bacterium | reverse complement strand
GGCGACCGGTTTCGATGCGATGACGGGGTCGGTTGCGAAGATCGATATTCGGGGACGGAACGGCCAGACGCTGAATCAGAAATGGGCGGAGGGACCGCGAACCTATTTGGGCGTGATGAGCGCGGGCTTTCCCAATCTGTTCATTATCACCGGCCCCGGCAGCCCGTCGGTACTGAGCAATATGATGGTCTCGATCGAGCAGCACGTCGACTGGATCGCCGACTGCCTGGCCCGGATGCGGGCCGAGGACATGGTCACGATCGAGCCCACCGAGACCGCCGAGGCCGGGTGGATGAGCCACATGAACGACTGCGCGGAGATCACGCTGTTTCCGCGGGCCGACTCCTGGTACATGGGCGCCAACGTCCCGGGCAAGCCGCGTGTGTTGCTGCCGTACGTCGGCGGCGTGGACGTGTACCGCAAGGCGTGCGACGACGTCGTGGCCCGCGACTACCTGGGATTCCGCCGCAGCGGCCCGCCCGGCACGCGGTGCGTCGATGGCGTGATCCGGCGCGTGCAGCCCGACATGGCGATGGTGCTCGATCTGCTCGCCACGCTGGGCGTGCCACCGCTCGAGACCTTGCCGGCCGATCAGGCGCGGCTCGTCGCGACCCAGCTGGGGGCCAACCGGCCGTCCGGCCCCGCCGTCGGCGAGATCCGCGATGGCACGCTCCCCGGCGCCGCCGGACCGCTGGCCTACCGGCTGTACCGGCCGGCAACTCCGGGCCCGCATCCGGTCGTCGTGTACTTCCACGGCGGCGGCTGGGTCCTGGGCAGTCACGACTCCGATGACCCGCTGTGCCGCGACCTGTGCAAGCGCGCCGATGCGCTGATCGTGTCGGTCGACTATCGCCACGCGCCCGAGGCGCGCTACCCGGCCGCGGCCGACGACGGCTTCGCCGCGGTGCGCTGGCTCGCCGAGCATGCCGCCGAGCTGGGCGGCCGTCCCGGCGCGCTGGCCGTCGCCGGCTGGAGCGCGGGTGGCAACCTCGCCGCCGTGACCTGCCAGCTGGCGCGCGATGCCGGCGGACCACCGATCGCGGGCCAGCTGCTCCTGACCCCGGTGACCGACTGCGACCCGAGCCGCGCGTCGTACGCCGAGAACGCCGAGGGCTACGTGCTCACCGCGTCGCTGATGCGCTGGTTCTGGGACCACTACGCCGATCCGGACGCCCGCATGCACCCCAAGGCATCGCCGTTGCGCGCCCCGGACCTGTCGCGGCTGCCGCCGGCGTTCGTCGTGACGTGCGAGTTCGATCCGCTGCGCGACGAGGGCATCGCCTACGCGCAGGCACTGACCGCCGCCGGCGTGCCGGCGTCCTGGATCACCGCGCGCGGCCACACCCACACCTCGCTCACCATGGTCGACGTCGTGGTCTCGGGCGCCGCGCACCGCGCGGAGATGGCCCGCGCGCTGCGCGGCTTCTTCGAGGCCGGCTAGAGGCCGCGCGCGATCACGGCCTGGGTGACCGCGTCCGCGGTCGAGACCACGGGCGTCTCGCGGCCGACCCACGGATCGCCGCCGAAGTAGCGCTGGAAGATCTTCTCGGCGGTGCGGGTGGCGAGGGCCTGGCTGGTCAGCGTGGGATTGGGCCCGCCGAGCGCGTTGGCCAGCGCGGAGTTGTCGGCGATGAACAGCCGCTTGACCCAGCGGGCCTCGGCGGTGTCGTCGAGCACCGAGTCGTCGGCGCTCTGGCCCATGCGCATCGTCGACTGGACGTGGAGGATCAGCGGCGCCCAGTCGAGCCGGAACACCTTCTTTGCGCCCGCGCCGCGCAGCAGGTCGGTGGCCCGGCGCACCAAGAATTCGCGGTTGGCCAGCGTGCGCGCGGTGCGGTTGCGGGGCTTGAACACGACCTTGGGCACCGGGCCGTGCTCGTCGCCGGGCAGCGCCGAGAGCAGGACGCGGTTCTGGGCCTCGACGTCATCGTCGGTGATGATCAGGATGTTGAGCAGGCGGTTGACGCCGTTCATCAGCGCGTCCTTGAGCTCGGGGCCGATCGGCCGGCCGGCGGGGCCGTCCCACGGGCCGGTGAAGCCGCGGCCGTTGGTGTAGAAGCCGCGCGAGCCGCTGTCGCTGAGCTGCATCGCGAACGCCTGGAGCGCCGGGCCCAGGCCGATGTTCTCCATGCCGCCGCGGCCGGGGAACTCGGCGCGAGCCGCGGACGCCGGGCCCTTGGACGAGTCGGTGTCCTTGTCGAACAGGCCGACCATGAGATCGAAGTAGTGATCGGTGTAGCCGCGGCCGACCCAGTCGTTGGGGTTGGGCAAGCCGCTGTTGAGCCACAGCCGCGGGCTCTCGGTGGTGCCGCCGGCCATGACGACGACCTGGGCGGTCTCGGTGTGGACCTCGCCGGTGGCGCCGACCCGCCAGGTGACGCCGGTCGCGACCAGCTCGCCCCCGCGGGTCTCGGTGAGGATCCGGGTGACGAACGCGTCGGCGATCAGCGTGACCGGCTTGCCGTGCGGCGACCAGGCGTCCGCGGTCAGGGCCATCGGCACGTAGCTGTTGTCGGTGGAGCGCTTGGCGAACAGGTTGCGCGGCGCGCGGATCGGCTCCATGCAGCCCTGCAGGCAGTAGCCGCACTGGGTGCAGCCGGTGGCCTGCGGAAACGCGAGCCGGCTGACGTCGCGGGTCAGGCCCGCCGTGCCGCCCGGCTGGAGGATCGCGTTCTGCTGGGGCCGGAACGAGTCACCCAGGGTGGTCTTCGTGGTCTGGACCGGGATGCCGAGGGTCTCGCAGCCGTCGAAGAACGTGCGCTCCTTCCGGCCCATCGCCGCGGTCTGCACCGGCAGCGTCGCCTCGACCCATTCGTAATACGGGACGAGGTCGTCATAGCGGAACGGGAAGCGATGCGCGGTGTCGTAGGCGCCGGCGTCGGGCCGGTCGTAGCCGGCGAACACGCCCGGGTAGGCGCGCGGGCAGTTGCCGAAGTAGTGCTGGGTGGTGCCACCGACCCCCGAGACCTGGAACAGGAACGAGTTCTGCGGCAGCTCGCGGAACCAGCCGGGCTTGTTGCGATCGGCCGGGCCGAACCGCAGGAACCCGGTCAGCGGGTTGTTGGCGTCGTTCTCGAAGTGGGTCCACTCGGCGCGCGGGTTGCCGTGGCGCGCGCCGGCCTCGAGCAGCAGCACCGACAGGCCGCGCTGCGCGAGCTCCTTGGCCACGACCGGCCCGCCGCCGCCGGCGCCGATCACGATGACGTCACGCATCGGTCACCTCCCGTCGATCCTGGTAATAGCCGAGCAGGTCGTCCCAGCCGTCGCCGGTCTGGTTGTCGGGCAGAAACCCGGTGAGCTGCCAGCCGACCGGGCGCCCGGTGAGGCTGCGCGTGCGCGGGTCGAACCGCGGGCTCTCGCCGAAGCTGCCGAACGCGGCGAACTCGTGGAGCGCGCCGCCGAGGAACTGCAGCAGGCCCGACACCGAGGCCTTGAGCGGCTGCGGGACCTGGCCGTCGATCAGCGCGACCAGCTGGGACTGCGAGGTCTCGAGCTGCGCCATCGCGCGCGCCTTGTCGGCGAACGACAGCCGGGCGAACGGCGACACGAACGCACCGTGCAGCGACAGCGGGTTGACCACGGTCGCGACGTAGTTGAGCAGCAGCGCGACCGGCAGCGACAGCGGGGCATTGCTGTCGTTCTCGAGGATGAAGCGCACCGCGTCGTCGACCAGTCTGATCGTCACGACCGATGGGCCGAGCAGCCCGAAGATCAGGTTGCCGGCGATCGGCAGCGGCAGGTCGCGCAGCGCGGTGACCAGCGCGGACGCCGCCGGCCGGACGATCTCGTCGGGGAACGGCAGGAACCGATCGAGGTTCTGGATCAGGAAGTCGGTGCCGCCGGCCTCGATGCCGCCGGGCTCGCCGCGCGGCGTGCCCTGGGCGCGCGAGTAGGCGTCCTGACCGGGGACGCTGAACGCGACGAAGCCGTTGAGCGTGTCGCGGGCGAGCTGTCCGAGGACCGGACGCAGCAGGTCGACGATGAGGTTCAGGCCCAGCGCGGACAGCTCGGTGCCGGTGGCGTCCGGGCCGGCACACTGGGGGAGCAACGTCACGCTGGCACCGAGCACGCCGATGCGTGCGAGGAACGCGCGACGTGACAGATCACTGGCAGCCATACGGGCCTCCGATGGTTGTGCGATCTGCAATCTCGCACGGCGCGCTCGCCGGCCTCGCGGCGGCCGATGGATCTCCCCGGTCACTCACGGTCGTCGTCGGAAATGCCACGGCGCGCGTTCGATCGGCGTTAACTCGCTTGACGCCGTGGGAGTGAACACAGCTCGGCTGCGGACCGCGTCTCGGCGGATTTCGTACGTCACTCGAAGTGTGGCGCGTCTCTCGTCGCCGGCCGAGGGTGAACGCGCCCGCGCCACGATGCGATCCGCGTACCTCGTGGAGGGTACTGCAAAGTGCACTCGATAAAAATGCCAGTCGCGAGATGGTCACTCAGCGCGAGCGGGGCGTATCGGACGCGCAGCGTTGCGGGGGCGGCGCTCGGGCGGTGGTGCTCGGGATCACGCGGCAGATACCCTCGGTGGCTCGCACGCGGTTGTTCCGGGCTTGATACGCTGCGCGGAGGTTCAGCGCTTCGTCCATGCGGGGCGCCACCGGCGCGGGACAGCCGCGCGCGTCGCATGGGACGGCCAGTGATTGTCGCATTCCGCATCCGCGCTGTCCCGGTCACACTCTCGGAGCCCAGCGCTCCGGCCAGGCATCGGCCGTCGCCGCTGGCGCCGTCCCGTCCGTCCTTCGATGAGGTGATCATGCAACGGTTCGTCGGTCTGTCCCTGGGTCTCTGTGTCGTGTCCGCGGCCTGCTCGAGCAAGCCCCCTCCCGCCAGTCCGGCGCCCGCGGCGGCTGCCTCGGCGGCCGCACCCGCGCCGCGCGATCCGGCGCCCGCCGCGCCGGCTGCCCCGGCGGCCGCGCCCGCGGCCTCGCTCGAGGACCGGCGCCACCAGCTGACCGCGCTGCTCGACGAGCAGTGGCAGTACAGCCTGCGGACCTCGCCCGAGTTCGCCAGCACCCTCGGCGACCGGCGCTACAACGACCGCTGGACCGACGCGTCGCTCGAGTCGGTCGCCGCCAACCTCGCCGCGGCCCGCGCGTTCCTGCCCCGGTTCGAGGCGATCGACACCGCCGGCTTCCCCGACCAGGAGGCGCTGAACCAGCAGCTGATGGTCCGCCGGCTCAAGGAGCAGATCGACGACGCGCCGTTCGAGGACTGGCTGATGCCGATCGACCAGTTCGGCGGCATCCACATCGGGATCGCGCAGCTGGTCCCGCTGTTGCCGTTCGCCACCGTCAAGGACTACGACGACTACATCACCCGGTTGAACAAGCTGCCGGCGCTGCTGGATCAGGTGACCGTGCTGATGAAGACCGGGCTGGAGAAGCACCTGATCCCGCCGCGCATCCTGCTCGAGCAGTGCGTGGGTCAGGCCCAGGCGCTCGCGAAGGGAGCGGCGGCGGACAGCCCGTTCGCGCAGCCGCTCAAGAAGCTCCCGGCGGCGATCGGCAAGCCCGATCAGGACCGGATCCGCAAGGACGTCCTCGCGGCGATCCGCGGCAAGGTCCAGCCCGCGTACCTGGCGTTCACCGCGTACCTGCGCGACGGCTACGTGCCGCACGGCCGCACCGAGCTCGGGCTGTGGGCGCTGCCCGACGGCGTCGCGCGCTACAACGCGCGGATCAAGCAGATGACCACGACCGAGCTGACCGCCGACCAGATCCACGAGATCGGCCTGGCCGAGGTCGCGCGGATCGAGGGCGAGCAGGCCGCGATCGGCAAGCAGCTCGGGTTCGCCGACTTCGCGGCGTTCAAGCGCCACGTGCGCACCAGCAAGAAGCTCTACGCGCACAGCCGCGAGGACATCCTCGCGCGCTACCGCAAGTACACCGACCAGATGTACACCAAGATCCCCGAGCTGTTCGGCCGGCTGCCGAAGATGAAGATGACGATCGAGCCGGTCGAGGCGTTCCGCGAGAAGGAGGCCTCGGGCGCGCAGTACGACCAGGGCACGCAGGACGGCTCGCGGCCAGGCAGGGTCCAGGTCAACACGTACGAGCCGACCAAGCGGCTGACCATCGACATGGAGTCGACCGCGTACCACGAGGGCGTGCCGGGCCATCACATGCAGATCGCCATCCAGCAGGAGCTCGGCGAGCTGCCGCCGTTCCGCCAGCAGGGCGGCTACGTCGCGTTCCAGGAGGGCTGGGCGCTGTACTCCGAGCGGCTCGGCAAGGAGGTCGGGTTCTACCAGGACCCGTACAACGACTACGGCCGGCTCCAGGACGAGATGCTGCGCGCGATCCGCCTGGTGGTCGACACCGGGCTCCACGCCAAGCACTGGAGCCGCGAGCAGGTGGTGCAGTTCTTCCACGATCACTCGACGATCGACGAGCCGAGCGTGCAGTCGGAGACCAACCGCTACATCGCGGTCCCCGGCCAGGCGCTGGGCTACAAGATCGGCCAGCTGACGATCTCGCGGCTGCGCGCCAAGGCCCAGGCGGCGCTCGGCGGCCGCTTCGACATCCGCGGGTTCCACGACGAGGTGCTCGGCGCGGGCGCGCTGCCGCTCGACGTGCTCGAGCGCCGGATCGACGCCTGGATCGCGTCGCGGCAGGGCAAGTGACGCCGGCGCGCCGGCGCCGGTGTGCCTCGCGCGGGTGACAGCTGCGTCCTCCCGGCATCGCACGCAGGCGATGACATGTCCGCGGAACGGTTCGGAACGGTGTCAGGCATGGTCGCTGCACCCGGATGTCGACGATGACCAACACACCCAGCCCACTCGAGCCCGTGACCGCTGACCAGCTGACCCGCGTGACCGGAGGCGCCGGCGCCGATGTCTCCAGCTGGCTCGGCATCGCCAACAAGATCTTCGGGATGGTCGGCAACAGCGGCGGCAGCAGCAAGGGCGGCGGCAACCCGCTCAGCAGTCTGCTCGGCGGCGGCGGCGGCAAGGGCGGCGGCCTGCTCGGCAACCTGTTCGGCGGCGGCAACAAGTCCGGCGGCGACTCCACCAAGGGCAACACCGACGGCGGCGATGCGTCCGCCATGAGCAGCGACAGCGGCGGCGGCGGCGGGTAGCTCGCCCGGATCACACCGCGCCGGCGGCGATCAGTCGCTCGCGCATCCGCTGCGACTCGGCGAGCGCCTGCGCGGTGGTCGGTCGCCGCGCCGGATCCGGATCGCCCAGCCGCATGATGTGGTGCTGGATCTCGTCGGCGAGCGCCGGCGCGCCGGCGAACACGCCGTCGGGGAGCCGGAAGTCCTCGGCGCGGCGCGTCCCCGCCATCACGGCCTCGCGGGTCCACGGCGTGCGGCCGGTGAACATCTCGAACAGCACGACCGCGCTGGCGTAGACGTCGGCGGCGGCCGAGATCTGGCCGCGGCGCTGCTCGGGGGCCATGTACGCCAGCGTGCCGATCGCCTCGGGCCGCGCGACGGCGGCGGCCTGGCCGGTCGCGTCGGGCAGGTGGGCGACGCCGAAGTCTCCGAGCATGACCTCGACCCCGGGCGTGTCGGCGTTGCGCCGGAACATCAGGTTCGCCGGCTTGAGATCGCAGTGCACGATGCCGCGGCGGTGAGCGGCGAACAGCGCCGACAGGATCTGGCCGTGGCGCTCGATCGCGCGCCGCAGGGTGCGCGGGCCGCGCTCGCGCTGGACGTCGCGCAGCGTGCCGCCCGCGGCGAGCTCCATGACGATCCGGCGCGACGCCTCGTCGAGATCGAGCACCGCGACGACGTTGGGGTGGCGCAGCGACGCCATGACCCGGGCCTCGTGGAAGAACCGGGCGAGCGCGTCGGCGCGCTCGGTGCCGGCGAGGTGGGGGTGCAGGAGCTTGATCGCGACATCGCGCTCGAGCTCGACGTCGCGCGCGAGGTAGACCACGCCGGTCGCGCCGCGGCCGAGCTCGCGGACCAGGCGGTAGCGCGCGCCGGCCTGGACGCCGACGACGTCGCCGGCCGCGATGGTCTCGCCGGCGACCGGGGCGGCGCGGCCGGTCAGCGCGCGCAGCCGCTCGACCCGCATCCGGATGTTGGGATAGTCGACGTCGCGGCCGAGCACCGCCTCGTAGTGGCGCAGCGCGCGCTCGTGGTCGCCGCGCCGGCGCGCGTGCTCGGCGAGCAGGTAGTGGGCGCGCAGCGCGTAGCGCTCGTCGCCGGTCAGCCGGTCGAGGTGCGGCAGCGCGGCATCGAGCTCGCCGCGCTGTTCGTAGCGCTCGACCAGCGCGGCGCGGAGCGGCGCGGTCGTGTCGGCCGCGATCTCCGGGACCGACAGCAGCTTCTCCATCCACTCGATCGCGAGCCGCTCGTGGCCCGAGGTCCACAGCCCGTCGACGCAGCGCACGACCTCGGGGGCGCCGACCTCGCCGCGGCGCTTGCCGTCGGCGAGATCGGCCACCAGCTTGGCGAGGAACACCTCGTCGGCGCTGCCCAGGTGCTGGGGCTCGGCGGCGGGCGGCGGCGCGGCCGGCGGCGCGGGCGGCCGGGCGAACAGCCGCTTCCAGAACGACGGTCTAGCCAATGTCGACCTCGTCGCCGTCCACGAGGAGGCGGTCCTTGCGGATCAGCTGGACGCGGATCTCGCCCAGCGGCTCGTCGTTGAACGTCACCGTCTTGCAGCTGCCGCGGCCGAGCAGCGGACGGCCGCGCTGGAACACCACGTCGAGGCACAGGCCGAGCGACGCGAGCTCGAGCCGCTGGTCCTGGGCCCCGGCGATCAGCTGTGCGCCGCGATCGAGCCCGCTGCGGACGCGGAGCACGAGGATGTCGCCGGTGACCTCGTAGTCGATCGGACACTCGTCGCCCAGGCCGAGCTCGCCGGCGACCGCGAGCGGCACGCGGCCGGCGAGCGGCATGCCCGCCAGGCTCGTGCCGTTGCGCGAGTCGAGGTCGCGCAGCGTGAAGCCCGCGTCGCTGCGCTCGATCTCGGCGTGCTGGCGCGACACCCCGCCGGCGCGCAGCGCGAGGTCGCACAGCGGGTCGCGCCCGAGCACGATCCGGGTCGCGGCGCACGCGACGATCAGCGGCTTGCCGCGGCGCTTGAGCTCGACCTTGCCGGCGGTCAGCATCGCGGTGTCGAGCTCGTCGAGCAGCCGGCGGTACTCCGCGGCGGTGCTCGCCACCGCGACCGCGCGCGCCAGCTCGGCGCGGGCCTCGTCGCGCCGGCCGACCCGCATCGCGGTCTGGTAGCCGGCGAACGCGTCGGCCTCCTCGCGGACCGCCTGGTGGGCGGCGTCGTCGCGGGCGAGCGCGGCCTCCATCTTCTCGACCAGCCCGCCGGCCGAGTACGCGTGGGCGGCGGCGGGGTAGTCGTGGATGGTCTCGAGCGCCTCGCCGGCGAGGATGTGGTGATCGCCGGCGACCAGCAGCTCGGCGGCCTCGCGGACCCGGGCCCGGTCGCGCTCGGTGGCGATGCCCTCGGCGCGCACCGCGTCCCACAGCGCCTTGCCCAGCGCGGCCGAGGCCTGCCTGCGCAGCGCGGGCTCGTCCCCCGCCCAGCGCAGGGCGTCGCGCAGCGCGCCGAGCTCGCTGGTCCGGGTCGATGCCCGCGCGGCGCGCGCAAGGTGCATCCGGACCGCGCCGGCGTACTCGCCCGCCACGGCGTAGCGCTCGGCGGCCAGCTCGACATCGCCCGCCGCCTCGGCGGCGACGGCGGCGCGATAGTCGGCCGAGAACATCCGGCGCATGAAGCTCACCGGCCGAGTATACGGCGACCCCGCCGCCGCGCCTCGCCGCGCATCGCCGCAGATCCGGTCAACGCGGCAGCGACTGCCCGAACTTGGTCTGGTACGCCGCCGACAGCTGCTCGTAGGCGGCCTTGTCATGGCCGCGCTCGTAGGCCCGGGCCAGCGTGCGCCAGGCCTGGCCGAGATCCGGATCGACCGCGATCGCGCGCTTGAGCTTCTCGATCCCCGCGCCGGTGGTCCCGGCGTCGCGCAGCAGCAGCGTGCCGAGCAGGTAGAGCGCCCACGAGTCCCCGGCGTCGGCGGCGAGCGCCCGCGTGCACGACGCGCGCGCGGCCTCGAACTGGCCCAGCCGGTACGCCAGGTCGCAGCGCGCGGCGATCAGCCCCGGCGCGCCGGGCCACTTCTTCTCGGCGGCGGCGATCGCCTTCTCGGCGGGACCGTACTTGGTGGCGTAGATCAGGTCGAGCGCGCCGCGGATCGCGCCGATCAGCTGGACCTCCTCGCCCGGCACGACGAACTTGGCGCCGCGCGGGATGCCGTAGCGCGCCCGGGTGATCCCGATCGATACCGCGGCGGGGTCGTTCTCGAGCTTGGCCTTGGCGAGCGCCTCCTCGGTCCAGGTCAGCGAGCCGATGCCGAGGTACACCGAGATCACCCGCCGCCACGCCTCGGTCGCGCCGGTCGTCAGGTTGGCGATCTTGCCCTCGGCGGCCGACAACTCGGCGCGCGCGCCCGCGATGTCTCCGGCGCGGATCAGCGCCTCGGCGACCGCGAGGTGGACCGTCGGATCGCCGGGCGCGAGCTCGGTGACCCGGGCGCACGCCGCCCGCGTGGTCTTGTCGGTCACGCCCGGCTTGGCGAGCATGATCTCGCACTTGAGCTCGTGGATCGCCGCGTTGCCGGGATATGCGGTCAGCAGGTTGTCGAGCTCGATCAGCGCGTCCGCGGTCTGGCCCTGCTTGGCGAGCTCGGAGATCCGGCGGACCTCGTCGAACGCGGCGGACGGCACGTTGGCGAACGTCTTGCCGGCGCGGCTGGCGGTGACCGCGTTGTGCAGGGTCGCGATCACCTGATCGTGGTCCGCGGGGACCCAGCCGCCCCACTCGGCCTTCTCGATCGCGTCGTCGAGCTTCTTCGCGAGGTCGGGGTCGGCGTCGCCGTTGAGCCGGGAGCCGATCGCGAGCTGGAGGAGCTCGGCGTTGCGGTTGGAGAACCGGTCCTGCTGCGCCGAGTACGTCGGGTGCTGGATCCACGTCGGGTCGACCTCGGCGATCGCGCCGAGCGTGGTCGCGAGCATGTGGAGCAGCACCACGGTCTGCTTGTGGCGGTGGTGCGCGTTGATCACCTCGGCGCGCTCGGGGTCCTTGGGATCGGGCACGCGGCCGGCGAGCGACTCGGTCTCGGGCCCGGCCGCCCAGGCGCGCACCGTCACGTGGTGGCCGAGCGTGCGGGCATCGCCCAGCGCGGACATCACGGCCGTGGTGGTCTCGGTCGGTGCGACGTAGCCCAGCACCCAGGTCACGCCGTCGGCCTTGTCGAGCTCGGTCAGCTCCCGCAGCGCGTCCTCGGGCTTGCCGGTGCGCTCCCAGTCCTTGAACGAGTCGATCGCGAGCCGGACGCCGGCCAGCGGCTGGAGCACCTGGCTGGCGTAGTCTACCTCCTCCGCGATGTCGTCCTTCCAGCGCGGTAGGGCGCGGACCTGCGCATCGGCGTAGATCCGGACCTTCGCGGTGCGGACCTCACCTTCCCAGCGGCGGAAGGACTCGAGCGTCGCGGGCAGAAACCTCGTGACCGTCGCTCGGTGCTCGGCCACATTGCCGCCGCCGCAAGCGGAGAGCGCGAACACGAACGCGAGGAGCGGCCGACAGAGGACCGCGGCAGGTGCCATGGGGGAACTTTCCCCGGTGCGGTGTGTCCGCGCAAGCGGATGGGCGGGTCGACAGACCCCGGTTGTGCAGCGGTCGTTCACCCCGCGCAAACCTCGTGCAGCTTGCTGGTACACTCGCGTGCAGACGCTCACGGCGCGCCCGCCGGAATTTTCATGGCCCCCATGGAGGATCATCACGAGCCTGAGGTAGGAAATTCGCTCGTGCTGTTGCTCGACGAGCGAATCACGCCAGACGGGACTCACGCCCGGACGTGGGCGAGCTACGACGGCCAGCGGGTGCAGATCCGCGACGAAGCCGGCTCGTGCGGCGAGCTGTCGCCGATCGCCATCGATCGCGTCATGTGTCGCTACGGCCGCCTGCTCGATTGCGACATCGCGCTGGATGGTGACTCACTGCCCTGTGGAACCTTCACGCTGCGCCGGCTGCGCCATCATGCCGCGATCGATGCCGAGGCTCGCGACTACCTCGTCTGGGAGCGTCCCGGAGATGAATCAGTGGTGTGCCTGGCCACCACCGCGACCGCAGTGTTGCGCTTCCTGGTCGCTCGATTGTCGAGAGCAACGCCCTCAGGAATCTGAGACGAAGAGGTCGTCCGAACGCAGTTTCAGCGGGAACTTTTCCCATGCTTGCTGATCGCCGGTTCGTCTTTGAGCGTGGCATGCCGACTGCTACAAAGTGGAAGAAGTGATGCGTCGATCGATACTGGTGCTGGCGCTCTCGGTGGCAAGCGCCACCGCGGCGGCAGACGCTCGGCCCTCCGTGGCCGCTGCGGGAGGGGGCGCCGCTGCGACGGCAAACGCCGAAACCGCGACCCGATTGGCCGAGCGCCAGGTCGCGCAACTCACCGAGCATCGGGCGGTGCTCGCGAAGCGATACCAGGACGAGCTCGCGGCCATTGATCGTTTAAAAAATCAACGCGCCTCCTGGCGACGCGACAGAGAATTGCGTGACAGCCTGTCCGACTCGCTCGAGACGGCGAACCAGTTGAGCACCGCCAGCCGGGATCTGGAGAAGGCCAAGTCGAGCCTCGCAAGTGTGCGTCGCGCCTACCTGACGGCGATCGACGCCGAGATCGCCAGCGGTCCGCCGCCCGCGCGCGCGCGGCAGCTTGCGCTGGCGCGTACGCAGCTCAGTCCCCAGGTCAAGGATGCGCCCCGCCGGATCGTCATTCCGGACTTCGACGTCGATCCGCTGGCCGATCCAGAGGAGCTCGATCAGCGCGCCGCCGAGCTGCGCGCCAGCGAGGACGATCTCGCGCGCCAGCTCGCCGGGTTCCAGGCCCAGGCCGCAGAGCTCGATCACATGGTGGTGCTGCGCAAGCAGCACGAGCGCGCCGGCGACCTGTTCAATCGCGATGACGACGAGCCGCATCGCAGCACGGCCCGGGGGGATTCCACCCCGGACGAGGGCAATGGTAGGCAGCCGAACGCGCCCCCGCCGGGGAGCGGACCGAACTTCGAGAACTTCGTCCCGATCGTCCTGGCCGACGTGATCGACGCGACGACGATCAACTCGCTTGCGGCCGCGCAGCGGTCCGGAGATCCCGTGCAGCGCGCCGAGGCCGCGCACCGGACGCACGACGCCATCGCCCGGCGCCTCGATCAGGTCCGGAAGCGGCGCCTCGAGATCGAGCAGCGCGCGAAGCTGCTGCGCACCGCGCACTGACGGCGTCCGGCGCGTCGAGCTGACGGACGTTCGGCCGACATGGCGGACCGCCGCCGCGTGGACGGTTGTTGGCCACGGTGACCAGCCGCTGGTCAGCCGCGCGCCGCCGGGTGTCGAGCCCTGACCAGTCGACTCGCCACCCACCGGCCACCGCGATCGCCATGGGCGCGCCCCCGAAGGCCGCCACCAACCGACCGGTCAGCGCTGGTAGATCACACCGGCATAGATCAGCTCACGTCGAAACGACGCAGCGCCGGTGTTCGCGAAGTCGCGCCACGCCGCGCCGCGCACCTCGATCGACCACGACGGCGACATCCGGCGCGCGAGCAGGATCTGCAGCGAGCTGCGGTTCTCGTCCTCGAGGCTGGTGAACTCCTGGTGAACGACGTCCTTCTCGAGCAGGACTCCGTCGGGGTACTGGTCGAGCTGCAAGGTCGCCGTCGCGGTGCCGAGCAGCTTGCCGGGCAGCTCCATCGTCAGCGATGCCATGATGCGTTGCCGGATCAGCGACTGGCCGAAGCTGTTCGAGTTGATCACCGTCGCCTGGTACCCGCCGGTCACGACCACGTGGCCGGTCCAGTCGAGCTCGATGCCGGCGCGCTGGTAGCGATCGCGCCGGTGCAGCGCGGTCGGGATCGAGCACGGCTCGGCCGCCATGTCCGCCGCGCAGTTGGCGACCGCATCGCTCGTGTAGCTCCGGGCCTCGACCCCCAGCGTGGTGGCGAGCTCGAGGCTCCGGGTCCGGTCCGGCGCCTGCCACAGCATCAGGTCGAGCCGCGCGTTCGCGACCGGCCCGCGCCAGTCGAACACGTGGGCCGGCGCCGGCTTGTACCAGAAGTCGCGGGCGCCGAGTTCGAGGGTCAGGTGCTGGTCCTCGCGGCCGAGCACGAGCAGCGCGTCGGCACCGAGCGTGCGGAACGTCCGCGCGCCGGTCCCGCCGGTGATCGAGAACGCATCGGCAGCGGCGAGGTGGAGGCCGGCGGCGATCGGTCGCGAGCTGATCGGCCGCAGCCAGCGCCCCTCGCCGGCAAACAGCATCACGTTCTCGGTCTTGGTCCGGCTGGACGCGACCATGCGGGCCAGACCGGATAGCCGCAGCACGTAGCGTCCGCCGGCGAGCGCGTCGCTGCTGTCGATGCGCGCGCCGGCCCGGATCGCAGGTGCAGCGATCCGCTGCACGGTGCCCTGGTCGACGGTCTCGACCCGCGCGACGTTGGAGTCGGCCTCGCCGCCGGACTCCATCGTGACCGCCAGGGGCTCCGCGCCCGCGACCCCTGTCAGGCCGAGGATCCCGATCGCCGGCAGCGCGGCGCGAAGCATGGGCGGCAGCCTACCGTATTTGCCCGGGCGGTTCGCGGCCGGCCCGGGTTCGTGGTAGCCAGGCCAGATGCGCTGGATCCTTGTCGTCATCCTCGCCGCGGGCTGCCGGGGGGACCCCCAGCGCTGCGAGCAGGCGTGCCGCAATTTCGGCAACCTGGTCTACTGGAAGCCGGCGGACGCCGAGATCGCCGCTGCCCATCCCGACCAGCGCGACGCACTGCGCAAGCAGAAGCTGGGCGAGCTTGCCAAGCGGCTCGAGGTCCACGTCGACATGTGCGTCAGCCAGTGCACGGCGACCGACGACTCGGCCACCGTCAGCTGCATGATTGCCGCGAAGACCTCGGATCAGGCCCTCGCTTGCGCGAAGTAGCGCTCCGGGTGCCGGTGCTACAGTACGGGGGATGCCGGGCGAGCCACCGTTGTTTCGCCGCCGCATCGACCAGCTCGCCGCCCGCGTCCGCTGGCTCGATCGCTACCGCCGGGCGCTGGCGATCTCGGCCGCGGCGATCATCGCGCCGATCCTGATCGCCCAGGTCGCCGAGGTGCTCGGCGCCGACTGGCCGCAGATCCACGCCACGGTGCTCCTGGTGATGCTCGGCGTGATCGTGTGGTGGGTCATCGAGGTCGGCCTGGTCTACGTCACGGCGCTGTGGGAGACCGAGCACGACCACCTGGTCCGCGACCGCGGCCTGCCGCGGGCGGTGCTGCACAAGACCCGGCTGCGCTGAGGCCGGCAGCACCGGCTCCGAGCCGGTCCGAAAACGATGCGACCGGCAGCGCGAGCCGCCGGTCGGGTCTGGGCCTGGGGCCCGGAGCGTCGGGGTGACGAGGACTAGAAGTCCATGCCGCCCATGCCACCCATGCCGCCCATTCCGCCCATGCCACCACCGCCGCCGCCGCCGCCGCCCGCGGGAGCCGCCGACTCCTTCTTCGGACGCTCGGCGATCATCGCCTCGGTGGTCAAGAGCAGCGCCGCGACCGACGCGGCGTTCTGCAGCGCGGTGCGCACGACCTTGGTCGGGTCGATCACGCCGGCCTTGACCAGGTCGCCGTACTCGAGCGTGGCGGCGTTGAACCCGAACGGGCCCTGGCCTTCCTTGACCTTGCTGACGACGATCGAGCCGTCGACGCCGGCGTTCGACGCGATCTGGCGCAGCGGCTCCTCGATCGCGCGGCGCACGATCGTGACGCCGAACGCCTGCTCGTCGCTGAGCTTGATCTTCTCGAGCGCGGACTGGGCGCGCAGCAGCGCGACGCCGCCGCCCGGGACCACGCCTTCCTCGACCGCCGCGCGCGTGGCGTGCAGCGCGTCCTCGACGCGGGCCTTCTTCTCCTTCATCTCGACCTCGGTCGCGGCGCCGACCTTGATGATCGCGACGCCGCCGACCAGCTTCGCGAGCCGCTCCTGCAGCTTCTCGCGGTCGTAGTCCGAGGTGGTCTCCTCGACCTGCTTGCGGATCGTCTTGACCCGCGCCTCGATGTCCGACTTCTTGCCGGCGCCGTCGACCACGGTGGTGTTGTCCTTGTCCACCGTGATCCGCTTGGCCTGGCCGAGGTCGGCGAGCGTGAGGTTCTCGAGCTTGAGGCCGAGGTCCTCGGTGACCGCCTGGCCGCCGGTCAGGACCGCGAGGTCCTTCAGCATCTCCTTGCGGCGATCGCCAAAGCCGGGCGCCTTGACCGCGCAGATGTGCAGCGTGCCGCGGAGCTTGTTGACCACCAGCGTGGCCAGCGCCTCGCCGTCGACGTCCTCGGCGACGATCAACAGCGGCTTGCCGTTCTTGGCCACCTGCTCGAGGACCGGCAGGAGCTCCTTCATGTTCGAGATCTTCTTCTCGTGGATCAGGACGTAGGCGTCGTTGAGCACGACCTCCATCCGCTCGGTGTCGGTGACAAAGTACGCCGACAGGTAGCCGCGGTCGAACTGCATGCCCTCGACCACGTCGAGCTCGGAGGTCAGCGTCTTGGCCTCCTCGACCGTGATCACGCCTTCCTTGCCGACCTTCTTCATCGCCTCGGCGATCATCTCGCCGATCTCGGTGTCGCCGTTGGCGCTGATCGTGCCGACCTGGGCGATGTCCTCCTTGCCCTTGGTCGGGGTCGAGAGCTTCTTCAGCGACTCGATCACGGCGCTGACCGCGATGTCGATGCCGCGCTTGAGCTCCATCGGGTTGTGACCCGCCGCGACGAGCTTGGAGCCCTCGCGGTAGATCGACTGCGCGAGCACCGTGGCGGTCGTGGTGCCGTCGCCGGCGTTGTCGGAGGTCTTGGACGCGACCTCCTTGACCATCTGCGCGCCCATGTTCTCGAACTTGTTCTCGAGCTCGATCTCCTTGGCGACGGTGACGCCGTCCTTGGTGACCGTGGGGGCGCCCCACGACTTCTCGATCACCACGTTGCGGCCGCGCGGGCCGAGGGTGACCTTGACCGCGTTGGCGAGGGTGTCGACGCCGGCCATGACGCGGTTACGGGCGCGCTCGTCGAAGATGATGTCCTTGGCAGCCATGACTGGATCCTTTGCAAGAACGCGCTCGGTGGCGAGCGCGAAGGTGGAGCGGGGGTGGATGGATTGCGGTGGAATCAACCGCGCGACGCGACGCGCGGAGGGGTGAAGGTCGCGGCTCTGCCGCGGCCGAGGGGGCGGGAACGCCCCTTATGGATCGATCAATCGATGACGCCGAGGACTTCGTCCTCGCGCAGGATGATGTGCTCCACGCCGTCCACCTTGATCTCGGTGCCGGCGTACTTCCCGAACAGGATCCGGTCGCCCGCCTTGACGTCGAGCTTGACCAGCGTGCCGTCCTCGGTGCGCTTGCCTGACCCGACGGCGATGACGTTGCCCTCGAGCGGGCGCTCCTTGGCGGAGTCCGGAATGATGATACCGCCGCGGGTCTTCTCGACCTCCTCGACGCGGCGAACCAGGATGCGATCCTGAAGCGGACGGACGTTCATGACGTGACTCTCTCCTGTGATGTTTCTCGGCAAACCCGACGTTTGTTAGCACTCACCTGCCGTGACTGCTAACAGCGCCTTGGTAAGGCGAGCAGCCCAGCGGCGCAAGGGGCTACCGGGCCGATTTCGTTGGCGACTGTGCCCCAGGTCAGAATCAGGCTCAGCCGCATCGACCCGGTGCAGCGTGGCGGCCGCGGCGGGGGATCTAACACCGGAGGATTAGAGGAGATCTTGCCTTTGCCGCGAACTGGCCGAAGGATCCAAGTATGGACGTCACGTTGGCTACTTCAGTGGACGAATTCTTCCACGAGGTCGTAACCGACGCGCTCTCGGCGGTCGACCTCGATGCCTCGGAGCCCGCCGGGTGGTACCTGGTGGGGTTACTCGGCGAGTTCACCACGGTCCGGCTCACCGACGAACCGCTCGGCCTCAAGCTCGCCTCCGCTCCGGATAGCCCCGGTGACAGGGTCCGCACGCTCAAGGAGGTCGGCGACACCTCGCTCTACGTCGCCGGGTTCTTCGCGGAATCGCTGAATCGCTCGCTGATCGACGTCGACTACTACGTCGGCCTGGGCCAGAACGCGTACGCCCAGCTGGCCCGCTCGCTCGGCAGCCGCAAGTCGATCGGCGAGGTCTACGAGGAGCTCGCAGCCAAGTTCCCGCAGTTCGTCGACGTCCTCGCCGCGGTCCGCAAGCGGGTGACGATCGCCGAGCTCAACGCGAGCAGCGACCTGACCCGGCTCTACGACATCTGGCTGCGCACTCGCGACGAGTGGGTCGAGAAGAAGCTCCGGCAAGCCGGGCTGCTCGTCGACCCCGGCAGCAAGGTGATCCAGTAGGTGCGAGCGGCCGAGCCGCTCCGGCGCGTCCAGCGTGGCCTCGAGGCCCTGTACCGCGTCGATACGGGCGTCGAGGTCGGCGACTACGTGGTCGGCGCCGAGCTGCGCGACGCGCTGGTGGCCGCGCGCAAGCCGCGCGAGCAGCTGCTGGTGTGCGAGGCCGACGGCGAGATGGCGCTCGCGCTGTTCATCGATCCGGACGCGCTCGCCAACCTCACCAGCCACGATCCGGCGCGCCGGCTCGGCAGCCACAACTTCGGTGACTTCCTGCTCGCGATCGAGGGCGTGAGCCACTTCATCTACGCGATCCGCTGCGCGCGCGCCGAGCGCCCGGTCAGCCAGCTCGAGCTCGAGCTCCAGGCCGAGGTCGACAAGTACGTCACCTGCCTGCTCACCACCGAGCCCGAGGCCGAGGTCTCGGCCGCGCTGCGCCGCCGGCTGTTCGACGACGCCGCGTACGAGCCCGACCTCGATCACGACGAGCACGCGCGGTACCGCGCCGCCAACGACAACGCGCAGCGCTACGCCGCGTGGCTCGAGCACGCGTTCGTGGTGCGGCGCAAGATCCCCGAGATGCTCGCCGAGCTGCGCCGGTTCTACCGGCTCGGGCTCGCCGCCAAGCTCGACGCGATCGCGCGCACGACCACGCGCGCCGCGTAGCCCTGGGGCGTGGCGGCCGTGCGCCGGTGGCCTCCGAAGCGCGCGCTCGGCGGGTCTCGGAGGTTCTTGGGCCGCCGGAGCTGCCGCGACGAAACCTGACACAAGGCTGTCATCCACCGGCGGTAGGGTTGCTTCGTCTCGAGGAACCCACCACAAAAGGAGCATGACGATGACCGCCACCACCCCCAGCACGCACCGCGGCGGCTGCCACTGCGGCGCGGTCCGCTTCGAGGTCGATCTCGACCCGTCGACCGGCAGCATGTGCAACTGCACGGTATGCACCAAGATCGCCTCGGTCGGCGCGATCGTGAAGCCGTCGGCGTTCCGGCTCGTGTCCGGCGAGGACAGCCTGTCGACCTACGAATGGGGCGGCCGGACCGGCCAGCGCAAGTTCTGCAAGCACTGCGGCGTGCACTGCTTCCTGTGCGGCCACCTCGACGTCCTCGGCGGCGACTACGTGTCGATCAACCTCAACACGCTCGACGACTTCGACCTCGGCCGGATCCGGCTGTCGTACTGGGACGGTCGCCACAACAACTGGATGGCCGGCCAGCGCGACACGCCGTGGCCGGTCTCGCCCTGACGCTGCCGGCGACGTGATCAGTGCGAGATTGCGGCGGCGGCGAGCACGGGAAGACTCTGGCGATCACGCAGGTGCGGCTGATCGGGCATCAGCAAGCGCTCGACGGGCTGTCCGCCGATCAGGTGGTTCTCGACGAGCTCGGGAACATCGTCGGCCGTGACGTGCTGGTACCAGACCTGCTCTGGATACACGACGATCGCGACACCGCTCTGGCACTGGTCGAGACACCCGGCGTTGTTGACCCGGATGGACTTCAGGACTCGATGCTTCTTCAGCTCGGACTTCAGCCGGTCACGGACCTCTGCGCCGCCGCGCACCTGGCAGCTGCCGCGTGGGTCGTCGCCGGATCGTTCGTTGGTGCAGACGAAGACATGGCGTGAAAAGCTGGGCATTGGGCTCCTTGGGTGATCCGGAGTTGGAGATGTTCATCGCGCCGGGAGCAGGCGCATGGCTCCCGTACTGGCAATGACCACGAGCGCGACACCTCCGAGCTGCGCCGGGCCGAGATGCTGGTCGAGCAGGACGCGGCCGAACAGCGCCGCGGCGGCGGGGCCCAGGCTGATGAGCACGCCGAACGTGCGGGCCGGGAGCCGGCGCAGCGCGGCCAGGTCGAGCGCATAGGGAATCGCCGACGACAGGATCGCCACCTGCAGGCCGGTGAACAGCACACCTGGCTCGAGCATCGCTGTTCCTGTGAGGCCCAGCCCGGTCGGCAAGGCAAGGACGGCGCCGACCAGCAAGGCGAAGCACAACCCCTGGCTGTTCTGCCATCTGCGCCCGATCGCCTGACTGCAGAGGATGTAGAGCGCGCGGCAGACCGCGGCGATCGCGGCGAATCCGAGCCCCACGAGATCGAGGTTGCTGCGGTTCCAGGTGAGGAGCGCGACGCCGGCGGCGGCCATCGTCCCCCACGCGACGTCGAGCGGGCGGCGTGCGGCGAGCAGGACCACCGCGAGTGGGCCGAGGAACTCGACCGTGGTGGCGATGCCCAGGGGCAGCCGGTGGATCGCTTCGAAGAAGCACAGGTTCATGGCGGCGAGGACGACGCCGAGGGCCACGACCAGCGGCAGGTCCTGGCGGCGCAGATCGCGAAGCCGAGGTCGCGCGAGCAGCCACAGTACGCCGGCCGCGAACGTGATCCGGAGGGCTGCCGTCGCCGTGCCACCGACCTCGGCGATCAGCGGCTGGGCGACGACCGCGCCCAGTTGCAGGCTGATGATCTGACCGGCCACCAGGACCCCCGCCCGGCGGCGCGGGGGCAGGTCCGCCGGTTCGCGATCTCGAAGGGCAGTGGTCATCGCGATCTCGAGCAGGGTAACGGCCGGCTAGGAGGGTTCGGCGTCGAGCATCGCTTGATGGACACCACGCCAGTAGCCCGCGGTGAGGTCGAGGAAGGCGTCGAACCCGGCCCGGACGATCCGGAAGTCCTCTTCACCATGGCAGACTTCGGCCGCGGAGATGACGGCTTCGCGCTTGTGGTCCTTCTCGGCCTCGCCGATGTGTACGTAGAAGTACTCGCAGGCCTCGTGAAAGTCGTCCTCGCTCGGCCACAGCGACTTGTAATTGCGAACACCTTCATAAAGCCGGGTCAGCATCGAGTAGGCCAGGTGCTCCTGACCCAGGAGCGCACCGAGCACGGTGCGCTGATCGGGATCGGTGAACAGCGCGCGCTGGCCCTCGCTGAACCGCCGCGTCGAGGCCGCCGCGCCCTCGGCCACGACCTCTGCCATCGTGACACGTTCGCCGCTGATCCTCGACAGCAGATCCTCGAAGAACTGCTCCAGCAGCACGAGGTGTACCTTCTTCGGATCGCCATTGCCGTACTCGGAAAACAGATTCTTCACGCACTCGACCCGCGCTATCAGGTCCGAGGTGTGAAGTACCGAAAGTGCGACCATCACGCTGGTATATTGCGTGCGCGCCCAGTATTCGCGGGCGAATGCGCGCACCTGGCGATACGGTAGTGCTGTATTCATCCATGTGCGGTAAAATTCGTTATTGATGGCTTCGCGTCGGGAAATTCCGGCCACTAGCTTACCAATGGCATTCGTGTAGTTCTCGCGGGTGGCCAGCTCGTGATTGTTCATCAGGGGGTTGCCTTTCCGGTTCTCGATCAGATGTGCGGGTGATGTTCCGTGACGTCGATGAGGCACTGGCTACCTCCCGCTCATCGTACTGTCAACGATCGAGATTATCGTGTTTTGATTTTGCCAGATGACATGATTATTTGTCGAGTGTCATCGCATGATGCGGTGTCGATTACGTCGAATCGGGGCTGCGAGGCAGTTTCGCGACAAGTTCGTCCTAACGAGCGGCGCGACATGGCGGCAGCGCACGCCCATGAGCCGCTGAGCCCATGAGCCCGTGATCGCGACATCCGGAGTCGCGAAGATCCGGGTGGGACTGATCCGGATGCGTCGAGCGCGCGCGAGCCGCGCGAGGTGGTCCCGGGCTCGGCGGCCGAGCCGCGGCCGCGAGGCCGCCGGGCTCACCCGAGCACGCGGTTATCGATCAGGCGCGTGGTGCCGACGAACACGGCGAGCGCGATCACCGCCTGGCGCTCGACCCGCGCGACCGGCGTCAGCTCGTCGGCGTCGCGCAGCTCGACGTAGTCGATCCGGGTCCCGGCCGCGGCGGCGATCGGGGCCGAGGCCGCGGCGACCAGGGCATCGGCGCGGCGCTCGCCGGCGGCGAACGCGGCCTCGGCGGCGGCCAGGCCGGCCGACAGCGACAGCGCCGCGCGGCGCTGCTCGGCCGACAGGTACGCGTTGCGCGAGCTCATCGCCAGGCCGTCGGCCTCGCGCACGATCGGCACGCTGGCGATCTCGATCGGGAAGTCGAGGTCGCGCACCATCCGGCGGATGATCGCGAGCTGCTGGTAGTCCTTCTCGCCGAACACCGCGAGGTGGGGCTGGGTGATGTGGAACAGCTTGGTGACCACGGTCGCGACCCCGGCGAAGTGGCCGGGGCGGCTGGCGCCGCACAGCGGCTTCTGGAGCTCGCGGACCTCGACGAAGCTCTGGCTGCCCGGCGGGTACATCGCCGCGGCCTCGGGGCAGAACGCGAGGTCGATCCCGGCCGCGCGGGCCCGCGCGAGATCGCCGGCCTCGTCGCGCGGGTACTTCGCGAGGTCCTCGGTGGGGCCGAACTGCGTCGGGTTGACGAAGATCGTGAGGATCACGACGTCGGCCTTGCCGCGCGCCGCTCGGAGCAGGGCGACGTGGCCGTCGTGCAGCGCGCCCATCGTGGGGACCACCGCGATCCGCCGGCCGTCGCGGCGCAGGTCCTCGGCCTTGACCCGCATCGCGCGCGGGTCGCGAAAGATCTCGAACGGCAGCTGCACGCGAGGATGCTACCTCAGCAATGCGTCGCGTCGATGCAGTCGGTGAACCGCATCAGCCGCTGCGTCATCTGCGAGGCGTCGGCGCGGCCGGCGCAGCTCATCGCGTCGATGTGGCCGAGGCAGCGCTGGGCGGCGGGACAGCCGATCGGCGGCGTGTCGGGCGTCCGCAGCATCAGGTTACACGCGTTCATCATCTGCGCGTCGTCGGCGCCGCACTGGACCAGCTTGCGGCACAGGTGCGCCATCACGCTGGCCATCGGGCCGGCGACGTTGCCGGGCGCTCCGTGGCGGCGCGCGGCAGGCGCCCGCGGCGACGGATCGAGCGCGTCGAGATCGGGCTCGTCGGGATCGGCGTCGCCCGCGCTGCCGGGATCGAGCGTCGCGCTGGGATCCTGCGGATCGGCCGGCCGCATGCTCCACGGATCCTGGGCGCTGCCCTGCGGGGCCGGCTGCGGCGTCACCGGCGAATCGATCCGGGGCGTGACCGGCGGCGTCTGGGTATCCATCCGCTCGGGGGCCGGCGGCGGCTGCAGCGCGCGCTTGCCGCCGTGGCTGCGGGCCGGCCACATCATCAGCACGACCGCCGCGATGATCGCCATGGTCGCGAGGACGATCACCACGACCGGCCAGCTCCGCCATGCGGAGCCCCCCGGCTGCGGTGCCTGGACGCGCGCGGTTGGCCGCGGTGGGAGCACCGGCTGGGCGGCGTCGTGGGCGATTGCCGGCAGTGGCACGGCGTGCGCGATCGGCGCATGGGCGGGTAGGCCGTTGACCGGCGCCGGCGCCTGGGTCAGCGGCGGCAGCGGGGCGTTCGCGGCGGGCCTCGCCGAGCGGTACGTGGTCAGGTCGGCCTTGCAGTGCTTGCACTTGCCGGCGATCGGATGGATCAGCCCGCCGCAGAGCGGACATGGCACCCGGGCGTCGCGGGCATCGGGAGAGCCAGGTCGAGCCGCGGCAGCCATGCCCCCTCATGCTGCCAGGCGAACGCGTGCGATGCAAAGCCAACCATGCCGCCGCTCGCCCGGGGGCCCCGCCGAGGTCCGGCGTTGCCAAGCGAGCCAGACGTCCTACAGTGCCGCGAATGCCAGCTCCGGTTCCGCCTCGTGTCTCCGAGCACGAGGTGTACATCGAACGGCTCGATCCACGTCACGACGGCGTGCGGATCGCACAGCTCTCGGATATCCACGTCGGTAACCTCACGCCCGCGGCGCACGTCCGCGCCGCGATCGCCGCCGCCAACGCCGCCGATCCCGACCTCATCGTCCTGACCGGCGATTACGTGTGCTGGCGCCGCGACGAGGCCGCGCTCGCCGCCGACCAGCTCGCCGGCCTCGACGCCCCGCGCGTGCTCGCCGTGCTCGGCAACCACGACTACTACGCGTCTGCCAGCGCGGTCACCGCGGCGCTCCAGCGCAACGGCTACGAGGTGCTGCGCAACCAGGCGACGGTCGCCCAGGTCCGCGGCGCCCCGCTCGCCGTGATCGGCGTCGACGATCCGGTCACGCGGCACGATGATCTCGACGCGGCGTTCGCCGGGGTGCCGGCGGGCGCCACCCAGCTGGTGCTGTGTCACCTCGCCGACCGCGGCCCCGAGCTCGCGCGCCGCGGTGCCGACCTGGTGCTGTCGGGCCACACCCACGGCGGCCAGATCTACGTCAAGGGCATCACCGATCGGCTGCTCCGGCGGTTCGGGCTCCACTACCGGCGCGGCATGTACGACATCGGCTCGCACACCCGCCGCAGCACGCTGTACGTCACGCCCGGCGTCGGGTTCTCCGGCGTCACCCGGCGCGCCGGCGAGGGCACCCGCGCCGAGGTCGCCGTGCTGACGTTGCGCGCCGCGCCGGCCGTGGCGCGCGCGGCCTGAAGGCTCACGGTCGCCGCTCACCGCCGCCGCTCACCGCCGGCGGGCCATGGCGGTCTTCATGATGTCGGTGAAGCCGCCCTGGCCCTCGGCCAGCATGGTGTCGAGCTCGCGGCCGACGCCGACGACCCGGCGGCGCGCCGGGAACACGAGCGCCGCGCAGGTGTAGATCAGGATCGCGAGCGACAGCCGGATGCCGACCATGCCGACCCAGCCGCTCGCGCCGAACGACAGCACGCCCAACCGCAGCAGCGTGCCGAGCGGCTCCTGGACATCGGTGAACAGCCGGCGCGTGGCCAGCGCGCGGGGGTCGCGCGTCGCCAGCGAGCGCGCCTCGGCGCGGCCGTCGGCCTCGGCCTCGGGCCGCGGCGGCCGGGACCTGGCGAGCAGCGCGACCACGTCGCGGGCGCGCTGCGGACGCCGGTCCGGATCCGGATCGGTCATCGCGGTCAGCGCCGCCCGGAACCCCGGATCGAGCGCCGGCAGGTGGCGATCGAGGTCCATGCGCAGGCCCTTGCGCGGCACGTCCTCGGGCTCGATGCCGCCGGCCAGCGCGACGATCGTGGCGCCGAGCGCGTAGAGGTCGGTCGCCGCCGTCGCCTGGCCGTGGAGCTGCTCGGGCGCCATGTAGCCGAACGTGCCGACGATGGTCGAGCCGCCGCGCTCGCGCGCCGATTCGAGCACGCCGCCGAAGTCGACCAGGGCGATCCTGCCGTCGGGCGCGCGCACGATGTTCGACGGCTTGAGGTCGCGGTGCACCACCGGCGGCGACCGGGTGTGCAGGTAGTCGAGGACCTCGAGGCAGCGGATCAAGACGTCGCGCAGCTCGAGCTGCGACAGCCGGCGGCGCGCGACGAGCTCGCGCAGGTTCTCGCCCGGGGCGCGCTGCATCACCAGGTTGAACGTGCCCGGCGGCTCCTCGATCGTCGCGTGGTGCCGCGGCACGCCGGGGTGGCGCAGCTGGGACAGCACCTTGGCCTCGCGCTCGAACAGCTCGAACGACTTCCACGTCCCGCGCGGGGTCAGCCGCTTGACCACGACCTCGCGGTCCTCGGCGCCCTTGGCCTTGTTGTCGCGCGCGATGTGGATCTCGCCCTGCGAGCCCTTGCCCAGGGCAGGTCCAAGCCGATACCGACCACCGATCAGCGGGCCATCGAAGGCCATGTCCCTTGATAGCACCTTGGCGATGATCGCGGCGTCGCCGGTCTCGGCACAATCGTCCCACCGCTCGAACACCGCCGGCCGGCGACTGCCGCCGCGCGTGCCCGCGGCTGATACAGTGAGACGTGCCCAGCGACGGCGAGCTCGAGCTCTCGTTCTACGACAAGTTCCTGTGGAGCCGCGGGCTCGAGCCCTACCCGGTGCAGGAGCAGGCGTTCGGCCACATCTTTGCCGGCCGCAGCGTCCTGGTCACCGTGCCGACCGGCACCGGCAAGACGCTGATGGCCAAGGCGGCGCTGCACGCCGCGCTCGGCCGCGGCCACCGCGCGGTCTACACCACACCGCTGCGCGCGCTCACCGAGGAGAAGTACCGCGAGCTGTGCGCCGACTTCGGCGAGGCCAACGTCGGGTTCGCGACCGGCGACTACAAGGTCAACCGCGAGGCGCCGATCCAGGTCGAGGTCGCCGAGATCCTGTGGAACCGGATCGTCGCCGACAAGCACGTGTCCCCCGCCGAGATCGTCGTGATGGACGAGGGCCACTACTTCAACGATCCCGAGCGCGGCTACGTCTGGGAGCAGTCGATCATCGGGCTCGATCCGCGGACCCAGCTGATCGTGCTGTCGGCGACCGTCGGCCACCCCGAGCGGTTCTGCCACTGGGTCGAGCTGACCCGGCGGATGCCGATGGCGCTGGTCGACTCGCGCGAGCGCAAGATCCCGCTGGTCCACGAGTTCCGCGAGGAGATGCTGATCGACACGGTGCGCGACCTCGCGTTCTCGGGCGACGTGCCGGCGATCGTGTTCGTGTTCGGCCGCGAGCAGTGCTTCGAGGTCGCGCGCCTGCTCAAGAGCTGCCGGAGATTCACCAGTGACGAGGACAAGGCCACGATCGAGCAGATGTGCGACGAGGCGCTGCTGCCGTCGGGCGCGGCCAAGGAGCTGCGGCCGCTGCTCACCCACGGCATCGGCATTCACCACGCCGGGATCCTGCCGCGCTACAAGCAGCTGGTCGAGCAGCTCGCGCTCGCGCGGCTGATCAAGTTCGTGGTCTCGACCGAGACCATCGCCGCCGGGATCAACCTGCCGGCGCGGACCGTGGTGTTCCCCGCGCTGCGCAAGTTCGTCAAGCAGCAGGCGCGCCTGGTCACCGCCGCCGAGTACCACCAGATGGCGGGCCGCGCCGGCAGGCCGCAGTTCGACGACCGCGGCCTGGCGATCACGCTCGCGCCCGAGCAGATCGTCAGCGATCTCAAGAAGGAGCTCAAGGACGCGGCCCGGCGCGCCGCCTACGACGAGGCCAAGGTCAAGAAGTCGGTCTACAACAAGGCCCGCTCGGAGGCGCAGCGCAAGGGCGACATCGTGTGGACCCCCGAGACCCACGCCGAGTTGGTCCGCGGCGAGCCGGCCGAGCTGCGCAGCAAGACCAAGATCACCGCCGAGCAGGTCCTCGCGATCGGCCTGCCCGATCTGACCAGGACCCGGATCGCGCCCGACAAGGCCGGTGGGGACCCCGACGGCGCCGCCGGCGAGGCGGGCCAGCCTCGCGGTAGCGACGCGGTCGAGGCCCGCATGGCGGCGGCCGAGGCGTCGCTGCCGCCGTCGATGCGGCTCGACATCGTGACCGTGATCGAGAACCTGCTGCTCGAGGACCGCGAGCGCTACGGGCTGCAGAAGACGCTCGCGCAGCTGGTCGACAACCTCAAGGCGATCGGGGTGATCGACGAGCACGGCACGCAGATCTCCGGCCAGATGATCCGCGAGCTCCAGGGCATGGACGGTCTGTTCATCTACTACGTGCTGTTCAACCACCAGCTCGATTACGTCGAGCTGCGCCAGCTGGTCGAGTACCTGATCGACCACGACGTGATCCAGCGCCTGCTCGATCGCAAGATCGAGGACGCCAAGCGCGAGTGGTGCCGCACCCGGCTGCGCGAGTTGCGCGAGCAGAACCCGCACATCACCTGGGAGGACGTCGAGACCGAGTGGTACAAGGAGCACCCGATCCCGTTGACCAGGGTCGAGATGATCGCGGTCGAGCTGGCGGCCAAGGTGCCGCACCCCGAGCTCCACGGCGGCAAGAAGCCCAAGGCGGTGTGGGCGACGCTCGAGGACTCGGGGATGAGCTTCCTCGAGTTCGTCGAACGCCACAACCTCGAGCACGAGGAGGGCAACCTGTTCTCGTACCTGGTGCGCGTGATGAACTTCGCGCGCAAGCTCGGCGACGCCTCGCAGCTGTCCGAGTTCGAGGACATGGCCGAGCGGGTCCAGAAGGTGCTGGCGCGCGTCGATATCCGGCTGGTCGACGACCGCAAGTGGTGATGGCTAGCGCGCGGCCGCGCGCGGCCGCGTGGCGGGGCGAGCGGCGTTGTGGTTGGCGGACAGCCGTCCGCCACGGATATGGGTCTTGACCTTCAAGGCAGCGGGGCGAGCTGCGTTGTGGTTGGCGCCGATCCGTCCGCCACGGATATGGGTCTTGACCTTCAAGGCAGCGGGGCGAGCCGCATTGTGGTTGGCGGACAGCCGTCCGCCACGAATGTGGGTCTTGACCTTGAGGGCGGCGGGGCGAGCGGCGTTGTGGTTGGGGCTGATGCGGTCGCCGCCGGCGCGGACCTTGGACTTGATCTTCAGGGCGGCGGGGCGCGCTGCGTTGTGGTTGGCGGACAGCCGTCCGCCACGAAGGTGGGTCTTGACCTTGAGGGCAGCGGGACGAGCGGCATTGTGATTGGGCGGGAGGCTTTCGCCGGCGCGAACCTTGGACTTGACCTTCGAGGCGGCGGGGCGAGCGGCGTTGTGATTGGGCATGACGACGTCGCCGGCGCGGACCTTGGACTTGACCTTCAAGGCGGCGGGGCGCGCTGCGTTGTGATTGGGCATGATGCCGTCGCCGGCGCGGATCTTGGTTTTGATATGCATGTTGAATCTCCGTTGTGAAACAACAACGCTACGCGGAACATCAGGTGTTCCGGCTACGGCAATCCACGGCAGCAGCCGGAAAGCTGGAAAGCCGGAAGCCGGAAAGCGAAGCTTCGCAGCGCTGTCGCGAGGATCGCCGAGCTAGCGGCCCCGCGGGCCAGGCCTGCGCTGGCCGTAGCCGGCGAACTGGAGGCGGACGCGGTCGAGCTCGTCCGACGGAAGCACGTGGGGCTGGCCGAGCTGCGCGGCGTGCCAGTACTGCGAGGCGAGGGTCTCGATGTCGGCGGCGAGCCGGAGCGCGCCGGCCAGCGAGCCGCCGAGCGCGACCATGCCGTGGTTGGCCATCAGGCAGGCCTGGCCGCGGCCGAGCGCGCGCACGACCGACGCCGCGAGCTCGGCGGTGCCGAACGTGGCGTAGTCCGCGCACGGGACCTCGTCGCCGCCGGCGTGGACGATCATGTAATGGATCGCCGGGATCGGGCGGCGCAGGCACGCGACGGTGGTGCAGTACAGCGAGTGGGTGTGGACGATCGCCTCGGTGTCGGGCCGCGCGGCGAGGATGTCGCGGTGCAGCCGCCACTCGGTCGACGGCGCGCGCTGGCCGGGGCGGATCGTGCCGTCGAGATCGATCGCCACGGCATCGTCGCCGCGCAGCTGGTCGTAGGCCATGCCCGACGGAGTGACGAGAAACCCGCGGCCGCTGCGCACGCTGACGTTGCCCGAGGTGCCGGGGGCGAGCCCGAGCTCGCTCATCCGGCGCGCCGTTGCGATCAGCTCGTCGCGCAGCTGCAGCGTCACGCGCGCTCCGGGCTCGCAGCTCCAGCGCGCTCGGCATCGTCGGCGCGCTCGGCGCGCTCGGGATGGTCGGCGCGCTCGGCATGCTCGGCATGCTCGGCATGCTCGGCGTGCTCGGGGAACAGCGCGCGGAGGCCGTCGCGCGAAGCCGCGCAGGTGCCGCGCTCGGTGATGAGCCCCGTGACCAGGCGAGCCGGCGTGACGTCGAACGCCGGGTTCGCGACCGGCGTTGCCGGGGCGATCAGCT
>DASWRS010000186.1:0-36148 GCA_036403075.1 Kofleriaceae bacterium | reverse complement strand
GGCGGCGAGAGCGCGGTGCTGCCGTGGCTGGGCGAGCTCGCCGACCACGCCCGGCGCCGCGGCATCGTGCCCAACCTGACCACGTCGGGGCTCGCCGGGCTCGACCGGCTGATCGCGATCAGCGACCGGTTCGGCCAGATCAACGTGTCGCTCGACGGGCTCGGGGCGACGTACGCCGCGGTCCGCGGGTTCGACGGCTTCGCGCGCGCCGACGCCGCGATCCGCGCGCTGCGCCGGGTCAAGCGCGAGGTCGGCATCAACGTGGTCGTCACGCGCGCCAGCTTCGCCGAGCTCGACGACGTGTTCGCGTATGCCGCGCGGCGCCGGCTATCCGAGGTCGAGCTCTTGCGGTTCAAGCCGTCGGGGCGCGGCGCGCGGGCTTACGACGAGCTGCGCTGCACCGACGCGCAGCACCGCGCGTTCCTGCCGGCGGTGCTGGCGGCGGCGCGGCGCCACGCCGTGCGAGTCAAGATCGACTGCTCGTACACCCCGATGCTGGCGCACCACCGGCCCGACCGCGCGCTGCTCGCCGAGCTCTGCGTCTACGGCTGCACCGGCGGCGACTTCCTGGTCGGCGCCAAGCCCGGCGGCCAGCTCACCGCGTGCAGCTTCGCGGCGCCGCCGCCCGTGCCGGCCGACGCCGCGCGGCCGCGGATCACCGAGCTCGCCGCCTACTGGGACACGCCCGACGCGTTTGGCGCGTTCCGCCGCTGGCGCGACGCGCGCGAGCCATGCGCGAGCTGCGACTACCATGCGCTGTGCCGCGGCGGCTGCAAGGTGGTCAGCGCGCACACGACCGGCGAGGCGTCGGCGCCCGATCCCGAGTGTCCGCGGGTCGTGGATCACGCCGCCGGCGCCGCGCGCTCGCGCGTGCACCTGCCGGTGCTCTAGCGAACGACGCTCGATCGTGGCGCCCGCGCGGCGCCGCGCACGGGCCCGCGCCGCACCGCGCGCACGGCCACGACGACCGCGAGTAGGAGAGACTGCGGTCGGACCGGCATGCTATAGAGGCGCTCGATGAAGACGGTCATGATCATCAGTGACGCCACCGGCGAGACCGCCGAGCGCATGGTCCGCGCGGCGACGCTGCAGTTCAGCGAGCCGGTGCAGATTCGACTGTTCTCGCGCGTCCGCCTCGAGAGCGAGCTCGAACAGATCCTCGAGAAGGCCGCGGAGCTTCACGCGCTGGTGGTGTTCACGGTGGTCAACGCCGAGGAGCGCGACCTGATCAGCAAGCTGATCGAGCGCTACAACCTCGAGACCGTCGACCTGATCGGCGCGCTGATCAGCAAGCTCGCGATGTTCCTGGGCTCGGCCCCGGCCGGCGTGCCGGGCCTCTTGCACTCGATCACCGACGACTACTTCCGCCGGATCGAGGCGGTCGAGTTCGCGGTCAAGAACGACGATGGCGCCGAGCCGCGCAACCTGCCCAAGGCCGACCTGGTCCTGGTCGGGATCTCGCGGACGTCGAAGACGCCGCTGTCGACCTACCTCGCGCAGCGCGGCCTCAAGGTCGCCAACGTGCCGCTCGTGCTCGGCGTCGATCCGCCCGAGGAGCTCTCGCAGGTCGACGACCGCAAGGTGTTCGGTCTGATCGTCCAGCCCGACATGCTGATGCGGATCCGGCAGGCGCGGCTGTCGCACCTCGGCATGCCGCAGGACTCGAGCTACGGCCAGCGCGCGCACATCGACAACGAGATCGCGTATTCGCGCGAGATCTTCCGCAAGCACGCGAACTGGCCCGTCATCGATGTCACCAACCGCGCGATCGAGGAGACCGCGGCGGACATCATGCGGATCTACCAGGAGCGGTTCGATCAGCACGCGCACAGCTCGTCGGGCTCGTCGGGCTGAGCGGCTGACCGGCTGAGACGGCGATCAGCGAGGTGCGCGCGCCCACGACGTCAGGGCGAGCCGGGTCGGCGTGACCTGGACGTCGACCTGCTCGAAGCCGGCGGCGACGAGGCCCCGCGCCAGCGAGCCACGCGAGAACCGGGTCGGGTGCAGATCGCGCCGCGAGAACCCGGACCGCCGCGCGATGACCTCGAGCACGGTCGACTCGAGCGCCGCCAGCCACGGCTCGCCGTAGTTGGGCGTCGACAGCCACAGCCGGCCGCTCGGCGCCAGCGCGCGGCGCAGCCCGACCAGCCAGGTCGGCCACGCATGGACGTGCTCGACGACCTCCTTGGCGTAGATCGCCGCGAACCGGCGGCCGAGCCCGAGCCCGAGCCCGAGGCCGAGATCGCGATCGATCGGCGCCTCGGCCGCGACCACCGTGCCGCCGGTGATCCGCGGATCGCGGCGGGCGAGCACGGCGGCAACCGCGCGCTCGTCGATGTCGGCGACGTGGAACGCCAGGCCGCTTGGCGCGGCGTCGAGCTCGTGGAGCAGGCCGCAGCCGACGATCAGGACCTCGCCTGCGGGGTGCTCGGCCGCGACCTGGCGCAGGAACCGGGCGAGATCGCGCTCGAGCGGCTGGTGGTACAGCGTCCACGGGAACTGCCGCGCCCGGGCATGGTTGGCGAAGTAGTCGGTCGCCTCGGTCATGGCGTCACGGAGCACGCGCCGGCAGCTCCGCGGCGTCGGCGATGATCAGGTACTCGTACGCGGTGGGCGAGTCGACCGGGACCAGCGGGTCGGACACCGCCCACTGCACCAGCCGCACCGCCGGAGCGAGCACGGCGCGCGGCAGGAACCGCGCGAGCTTGGACGGATAGAACCCGGTGAGCTTCTTGGCCAGGAACTCGACGAACGCCGGCGGCATGAACGCGCGGAACAGGAACTCCGAGCGCGCCGAGCCCAGGCCGTAGGCGGCGCGGACCTGCCAGCCGTTCTGCGCCAGGAGCCGTGTCCAGACCTTGGCGTCGTAGAGGTGCCAGTGCTGGAAGAACCCGTTGAGCGCGCCCGACAGGCTCATCGCCAGCCGCGGCGCGCGCCCCAGCAGCCAGGACTGCAGCCGGCCCTGGTACGCCCAGCGCGGCGTCGGCACGAACATCAGGAGCCGCGCGTCCGGCGCGGCTGCCCGGCGCAGGTTCGACAGCGCCGCATCGATGTCCGGGACGTGCTCGAGCGAGCAGTTGCCGATGATCTCCTGGAACGCGGTGCCGGGGAACGGCGGCTCGCGCGACACGTCGGTCAGCACGGCGTTGATCCGGGTCCGCGCCTGGGCGATCTCGCGCGCCGAGATGTCGATGCCGTAGACCTCGCGGTGATCGCCGCCGCGCAGCGTCCACCAGAAGCCGTCGCCACAGCCGACGTCGAGCACCGGCCGGCGATCGCTGGCGACCGCCTCGATCGCGATCAGCCGGTTGATCTCGCGCAGCGTCAGCGACAGCGGCGCGTGCTCGAGGTACGCGTAGATCCAGCGCTCGATGTCCTCGGGGCTCGGTTGGCGGAGGTCGGCCGGCGGATCGGTGATGGGCATGGGCACGGGGACGGGCGCGGTGTCGGAAACGGCGCGAGGCACGCGCACTGCTTACCATCATTCGCCGCGCGCGTTCACCTCGGCGCCTCACCCGCCCGGCCCGGCGAGGTGCCCAGGCGAGCGCGGAACGCAGCCTCGCGCGCCGGGTCGGGCACGCGATCGAAGTACAGCCGCCGGAACCGCTCCCAGTCGCGACGCACGGTGGCGTCGGGCACGCCGGCCATGCCTGCGACGTAGCGATCGATCTGGCCCGGGACGTCCGGCGTGCGGACGCCGCGCGCGGCGAGCGCCGCCATGATCTGCGGGTCCCAGGTGATCACGCGGCCGCGGATCCGGCCGAGCTCGATCGGCACGTCGGGCAGCTGGTCGTCGAGGTGGAGCACCTCGTTGGCCCAGTCGCGGGTCAGCACGAAGTCGACCTTGCGGGCGAGCAGGTAGGGCAGCTGCGCGTGCTTCTCGTGGCCGATCCGGCCGCGCTCGCGGAGCCCCTGGTGCGCGATCGCGGCGTCGGTCAGCCCGGTCTCGCACTCGATCGCGGTGGCGACCCGGCTGCGATAGACCAGGCGGGCCTGGGCGCCGAAGAAGCAGACCGAGACCGGCAGGCCGTCGAACAGGCCCGCGAGCGTCGCACCGTTGGTGTCGGCGCGCTCGGCCCAGCCGGCGAGCTCGACGGTGTAGGCGTGGTGCTCGTCGGCGATGCCGCGCGGCCGCCGGCGGCCGTCGACCGCGCCCGGCATGACCACGAGCGCGGTGCCGAGCGCAGCGATCGCGCCGGCGCGGATCACCAGGTGGCCGCCGAGCACTGCGACCAGGCCGCGCTCGAGCGCGACCAGCAGCAGCGGCGTGATCGGGATCAGGAGCCGGCCGAACATGAAGTCGCCGCCGACCCGCATCACGTAGACCGCGTAGACCGCCGCGAGCGCGAGCTCGAGCACGATCGGCCGCCGCGGCCGGACCAGCGCGGCGCACGGCAGCGCGAGCACCAGCGGCCAGTAGCGCGCGGCGTAGATCCACACGTAGTAGCCGCCCTGCGACCACCACGCGAGCCCCGCCGACTTGGCGTAGTAGGTGTTGGGGAACACGTCGCCGTAGTAGGCGATCCGCCCGACGGTCGCCGGCAGCCACAGCGCGGCGAAGCCGGCCGCCAGCGCCGCCGCGCCGCGGACATCGCGCCCGGCGACGAGCCACACGCCGCACACCGCCGCGAACAGCACGCCGTCGGGCCGGGTCAGCGAGGCCAGCGCGAGCACGGCGCCGGCGAGCGCGAGCCGCCGGAGCCCGGCGCCGCGCAGGGTGGCCGCGTCACCGGCGCCGGTGCTAGTTCCGGTGCCCCCGGCGGCGATCGGGCAGACCAGGAGATAGCCGGCGAACACCAGCAGGGTGAACGCGCTGGTCTCGAGGCCGCTGGTCGCGAACACCGTCCACTCGTGGTGGAGCGCGCCGAACGCCGCTGCGGCCGGCAGCGGCCACGCCACGCCGGCCGCGTGCGCGATCGACCAGCCGCGCCGGGCGAGCAGCGCCAGCGTCGCGGCGAAGCACGCCAGGCCCCACGCGCCCGCCCACGCCTCGGCCGACAGCCCGAGGCGAAGCCCCAGCGCGCACCACACCGTCCACGCCGGGTTGGTGTAGCCCTCGACGCGCTCGCCGGCGTTGAACACCAGGCCGTGGCCGCGCACCAGGTTGTCGGCGTAGCGAAACGTGATGAACGCGTCGTCGCACATCCAGTAGCGCCGCACGGCCAGGACCACGCCGACGGCGACCGCGGCGATCGCGAAGCCGACGAACAGGGCCCGAGGTGCACGCATCGCCACCGCCGCACCGAGCATCGCACATCACCGCCGCCGCCGCCGGCGCCGCGGACGTCAGGGGCCGGCGGTGATCTCGATCGTCGAGATCACCGCCCCGATCGGCGCGCGGATCTCGAGCGTGTTGATCCCGCGCAACGGCGCGAGCCCGGCGAGCTCAACGGCGCCGCGCCCGGTGATGTCGGCCCGCGCGGTGGCGCCGCCGTTCCACGTGACGGCGACCGGGCCGGTGCCCTCGACCGGCACGCGCAGCGCCACGGTGCCGCGGCGGTTGAGCCCGACCAGGAGGCGCACGGCCGGCGCGGTCAGCCGGCCCGGCGCGGGGATCGTGTCGCGCAGCTTGTCGGGATAGCTGTTGAGGCCGGGGTAGGTCTCGCCGAGGACGTGGACGCCGACGCGGCGATCGTAGGCGTCGAGGTCGACGCCGTGGCGCCACGCGAACGCCGCGCGCGCCGGCGCGCTGGCCGCGCTCGACAGCGCCGCGGCGAGCCAGCCGCGCACACCGCCGATCCGCGCGCGCCACACCGCGGCTGCCGGCTCGCCGCCGCCGATCCGCGCCGAGTTGACCGAGGTCCGGGCCGCGAGCTCGACGGTCGCGAGCGCGATCAGCGCCGACGCCGCGAACCCGAGCCCGACGGCGACCCGCGCCGCGCGCCACCGCACCCGCGCCGCGGGCCGCGCCGCCGCCCCCGGCGCCGGCCGCGCCATCACCCGGGCGCCCGCCGCGATCAGCGCGGCCGCCCCGACCGCGAACACCGCGTAGCACGAGTCGAACCGGCGGCCGCCGAACGAGCCGCCGGCCCACCAGTCCCAGGCGGCGCCGTTGACCAGCGCCTGGCCGAACAGCCCGAGCAGCAGCGCGAGCGGCAGGCGCATGCCCCGGCGCGCGAGCCAGGGCACGCCGATCGCCATCGGCGCGTACAGCGGCGCCCAGGGAAACAGCCCGTTGCGCGACGAGAACAGGGTCTCGCTCCACGCCGGCGCATCCCAGCGCAGGAACCCCGGGCCCTGCGGCACGACGTACCAGGCGCCGTACAGCGCCTTCCACGCGACGAGCTGGGGCAGGAACACCAGCGCGGCCGCGGCGGCGCCAGCGGCCCACCGCGCCACGAGCCGGGTGATCCGGACCTCGCCGCGGCGGCGGACATCGTCGATCGCCGCGGCCGGCAGGAGCAGCGCCCAGACCGCGAGCTGGGGCCGCGCCAGCGCCGCGGCGCCCGCGGCTGCGCCGAGCACGATCCAGGTCGACAGCGAGCGCGGCGAGCGCGGCGCCGCGGCGCCGGCACCGTACGACGCGTCCCAGCGCTCGATCAGCAAGGTCGCGAACAGCGCCGCGCACGGGTGCGCGTAGCCCGGCTGGCGGATCGCGTAGTACAGCAGCGGCCCGGCGACCGCGGCGGCCACCGCGCCGGCGTACGCCGCGCCCGCCGAGCCGGCCGCGCCCAGTCGGCGTCGCGCCAGCCGCGCCGCGAGCAGGAGCGCGCCCATGGACATCGGGATCGAGGTCCACAACACGAGCCCGGTCTCCCAGCGCGAGAACCCGTCGTCGCGGTCCCCGGCGAGCCGCGCCAGGCCGTGCCCGGCGACGAACACCGGCAGCGCGAACACCGCGGGGCCGATGCCGAACACGTTGCCGGGCCGGCCGAGCGGCGTCGGCCCCAGGCGGTACCAGTTCTGCGTCACCCGGTACTGGTTCTCGAAGTCGAGGTCGCGGTCGAGCACCAGCGACGGCAGGTATGCGTAGTAATACGCCGCGTCGGCGGTCGGCTCGCGCAGCGAGCGGCCCCAGTCGTCCTTGCCGAGCGCGAACGCGACCGTGGCCGCCGCCAGCGCGGCGGTGGCGACCCAGATCGCGCGGGGCGAGCGTCGCGGCATCGGCCGGCGAGCATCACACAGGGCGCGGCCGTGAGGCGCCGGTCATCGTCGCTCAGGCGCCGCCGCCCGCGACCGTGCCGGTCGGCGTCCGCGAGTCCTGGATCAGCGGCAGGAACGTGTACGGCGCGTTGAACACCTCGAACAGCCCGTGCGTGATCTTCTTCGCCGTGTCCGAGCGGCCGTCGAGCAGGTAGTCGAGCAGGCCCTGCGCGTTGAGCGACACCCCGAAGTACATGTTCTGGTGGTGGTCGTAGTCCGGCAGCATGCGCGACGGCGGATCGGGCTTGTAGCCGCGGGTCCCGAACCCGGCGGCGACGTCGACAAACCGGGTCCAGCGGCCCCAGGGCTGGTCGCGCAGCGCGTGGATCCCGCCGAGGTGCAGCGCGAGCAGGTAGATCTCGCCGCTGTAGTCCTCCGCGATGTTGACGTTGCCGCCGTCGAACTGCCGGCGGTACGCCGGGCTCGGCCAGTACTGCACCCGGTAGTCGAACAGCTCGTCGAGCCGGGGCGACAGGGACAGCGCGAGCGCGACCCCGGCCCCGATGGTGTCGAAGGTCGCATCGCTCAGGGAGAACTCGTAGAAGAAGCCGTCCTTGACCTCGACGCCCAGGAACAGCGCCTCACTGAGCGCGGTGGACACGACCACCGAGGTGGTGGTGCTGAAGCCGCCCCATTGATGGAGCAGCTCCGTGCCCAGGCGAGCCAGGCTCATCGTCGCCCAGGCGTGGCCGAGCTTGTCGGCGCCGCCCGCGTACGTCCTCACCCCGAACCAGCCATCGCCGCCGACCGCGAACTGGGCCAGCGGCTTGTGCTTGCGGTACCACGCGAAATACGTCCACGTGGTGAACCCGGCGTAGATTCCACCCAGGGTCAAAGCTGCCGCTACCCGGTGATCGGCCGCGGGCGGCTCCGCGGGTACGTCGGTCACCGGTGATGTGCCCTGATCGATCCACGGTGTGGGCGGCGCCGCAGGTGCGGCAATCGGATCATGGTGTGTGCCGGGAGTAGACGGTTCAGCGGCGCTCGGTTGCTGCAACCACGCGATCAGCAAAGCGACGGTCACGGCGCGGCGCACCTGTCGGCTCATGTCATAGGGCCTGGGTGAAAACAAGGCGGAGCTCGTCAAGATCCTGACGGGGGGTATTTTCGGTCACGGTCCGGGTGGCAACGTGCGTCAAGCAACTTGAGTTGCCGGCCGAAGCATAATAGTTTGCGTCGATTACTAACCCTCGGGCCTCCGGCTTTAAGTTTTTGTTGCCGGTGGCCTCGGGGTATCTCTTCCCCCTGCAGCGGTAGCTTTTCTCCGTGAAACCTCGACTAGATTGTCACACGGCCGTTGGCGTGGGCCTCGCACCTGGAGTGCAGAGATGACGACCCACGTCCTCTGGGTGATCGTTCACTCGCTGGCAGTGGTGGTATTCGTCAACCGCTACATCGCCGGCATCATCCTGCGCATCTCGCGCGGCAAGAACTGGGACCAGGTCCGGGACGACTACGAGCCGACCGTGACCGCCGTGATCCCGATGTTCAACGAAGGAGCGGCGATCAAGGAGACGCTGCAGAGCCTGCTCGATTCGGTGTACCCGCACGCCAAGCTCAGGGTGATCTGCGTCGACGATTGCTCGAGCGATGACAGCTACGAGCACGCGCGCCAGGTCGCCAAGAAATCCGGAGGCCGGCTCCGGGTGATCCGCAACCGGGTCAACCTCGGCAAGCGCCGCTCGATCATCCGCGCCACCCGCGAGTCCGACTCCGAGCTGATCGTCTCGGTCGACTCCGACGTCGTGGTCGATCCGGATGCGGTCCACCAGCTGGTCCGCCGGTTCACCGACGACCGGATCGCCGCGGTCGGGGGCTGGGTCGACGTCCGCAACAAGCAGGACAACTGGCTGACCCGGATGCAGGTCGTGAAGTACTGGTACTCGTACTTCTTCCTCAAGAACCTCGAGTGGGGGTTCCGCCGCGTGATGTGCCTGTCGGGCTGTCTGACCGCGTACCGGCGCTCGGTGCTGATCGAGCTCGAGCCGGTGCTCGAGCATCGCTCGGTGCTCGGCGTGCCGATCAAGTACGGCGAGGATCGCTTCCTGACCCGCCAGATCGTCAAGGCCGGGTACCTGACCACGATGACGCTCGAGGCGCGCTGCCGCACGTTCGTGCCGTCGACCCTGTCGGCGTACTTCTCGCAGCAGCTGCGCTGGCGGCGCTCGAACATCGTCGACTACGCCGCCGGGTTCAGCCACGTGTGGCGGCTCAACCCCGTGCTCGCGATCCACTTCTTCTCGCTGTTCGCGCTGCTGCTGGTCTATCCGATCGCCGTGGTCCGCGCGCTCGCGGCCCACAAGTTCTTCCCCGCGCTCGTGCTCCACACCGAGGCGGTGGTGTTCTTCGGCCTGCTGTATCGCTGGCGCAACCGCAAGCTGCCGAAGGCCGAGCGGGTCGGCGCGCTGTCGTTCATTCCGCTGTCGCTGCTGATGCCCGTGACCTACGCGCTGCTCACACCGCTCGCGATGTTCACGCTCGATACGGCGAGCTGGGAGACGCGCAACCACGAAGAGGCCTTGCCCGAGCCGGCCGAGCCGATCCGCGAGACGCTGTCCGCCGAGATCCTCGTCGGCGAGCCGGCGCCCGCCGTGGCACGTGCTCGATCGCACGCGCAGTTACCTGCGGCGTAACCCCAGAGCTGGTAAGGACCATGGAAATGCAAGCTCGCTCGTTTCGTCCGAGGTTCTGGCTCGCGCTCCAGCCGTCGATCGTCCGGATTTACAAGATGGCCGGGCTGGTCGCGCTGACCGCGATCCTCGTCGGACTGGTCGGCTTCCTGATCATCAACATCTTCTACTTCTTCGATCACACCTGGGTCCGTCCGGTCGTGCTGTCGCCGACCCACCACCGCGTCGTCGAGGCCTCGACCCAGCTCGCGGACGCCAAGCTGCGCGAAAGCCAGCTCACCGCGGAGAAGCTCGAGGCCGAGGGCCAGATCGCAGAGCTCGAGCGCACGATCATCGCCGACGACAAGTTCATGGCCGAGGTCGGCGACATGGTCGACGCGCCGAAGACGCCGGAGCAGTGGCTGGTGCGGCGCGAGGTCGAGAAGACGCGGCTCGAGAAGGACAACATGTCCGGCAAGCGCGTGCCGCTCGGCCAGCGGATCGACAGCCTCAAGCTCCGCATCAAGGATCAGGACGCGGTCGTCGGCCGGCTCGCGCAGTCGCCGTACCTCAAGGCGATCGAGAACAAGGTGACGCTCGCGTTCGTCGCCAACCAGAACCTCAAGAACATCAAGATCGGGACGCCGCTCTACGGCTGCGCCTGGGGCCTGGTGTGGTGCCGCAAGGTCGGCACCGTGAAGGCCGTGCTCGACGGAGAAGTCCAGGACATCCACCCGCACGACGAGAGCGTCCAGCGCGGCTTGATGCTCGAGATCGACGTGTCGGACTGGGGCGCGAGCGAGGCCGTGCTGTTCGCCGGATCCAAGCCGCTGTGGTTTCTCTAGTCCTTCGGGGCGCCTGGCCGAAATTATAGGCTGTCGCGATTCGCTGCGGGCGCGCCGCGCTGTGGGCCTGTGATCTCATGAGCTTGCGCCGGCGGCTCGGGGGCAGTGCCGGCGCCGCACCGCTGAATTGCCCGGGGGACGTTTCCGGCGGCGCGCGAAACCACGACGCAACCGAGTGTCGGGATCCCGAACTGACGGTCGCCTCATGTACTATGGGTCCGGTTTGGGGACTCGACAACGCGTCTTTGTAGAGGTGCGCGCAGCTCCGCGGAGGCCACAGCTATGAGTGACCAGGATAAGACCCGGGTGGGAAGCGGGACACATCCCGCCCCGTCCACCGCCGCTGGCAATGCCCCCGGCGGAACGCCGAGCTCACCCGACGTGGTGATCCGGCAACCGAGCGAGCCGACCGCGGTGCTTCCGTCGGGGTTCACCTCGCCGCTCGCGCAGCCGCAGCTGAAGGGCCGCACGATGGTCGGCGTCGCCGCCAACCAGCTCGGCCTCAATCCGCGCCCGGTGCAGCACGACACGCGGCCGCCGAACACGGTCGCCGGCGGAACCCCGCCGCCGGGCACCACGCCCGCCGTGGTTCCGCCGCAGGCCAGCACGCTGCACGCCCGGCCGCGGTCGCGATCGCCGTCGACCGCACCGTCGGGCGTGGCGGTCAGCAAGTCGGCGTGGGACACGTTCGAGTCCCCCGGCGTCTCGTACAGCAGCGACGGCACGACCGGCGTGCACGCGGCCAGCGCGGTGCCGCACCCCGGGGTCCGGATCAACCAGTACGAGATGATCAAGATGATCGGCGAGGGCGGGATGGGGAGCGTGTTCCTCGCCCGCGATCTCCGGCTCGGCCGCCGCGTCGCGATCAAGTTCCTGCAGTCGAACATGCCGGAGCTGACCCAGCGGTTCCTGGTCGAGGCGCGCACCACCGCGCGCTGCCAGCACGACAACATCGTCGTGATCTACGAGGTCGGCGAGCACAACGGCGCGCCGTACATCGTGCTCGAGTTCTTGAACGGCAAGCCGCTGACCCACCTGACCGAGAACGGCCAGAAGCTGCCGTACACCCGCGCGGTCGAGATCATGATCTCGATCCTGCGCGCGCTGCAATGCGCGCACGAGCAGGGCATCGTCCACCGCGACCTCAAGCCCGACAACATCTTCATCACCGAGGCGGGCACGATCAAGGTGCTCGACTTCGGCATCGCCAAGGTGCTGCAGCAGTCGCAGCAGCAGCAGGCGTCGAGCGAGAAGTCCGCCGGCCAGATCCGGATGCCGAGCCCGCTCGAGCTCGCGACCGGCACCAACAACAGCCTGACCCGGGTCGGAACGATCATGGGCACGCTGAAGTACATGTCGCCCGAGCAGTGGGGCATCGGCATCGAGATCGATCACCTCACCGACATCTGGGCGTGCGGCATCCTCCTGCACCGGATGATCTGCGGGCGGCACCCGCTGCACCCGCTCGACGGCAACCAGCTCGTGGTCACCGCGATGCTCGAGCTGCCGATGCCGACGATGGCCGAGGCCGCGCCGACCGACGTGCCACGCGAGCTGATCCAGATCGTCGACCGCTGCCTGCTCAAGATCAAGGAGCAGCGCTGGCAGTCGGCCGGCGAGCTCTTGTCCGCGCTCGAGGTCTTCCTGCCCGGCCGCCGCACGGTGGCGCTGCAGATCGACGAGAGCCCGTACGCCGGCCTGTCGTCGTTCCAGGAGAACGACGCCGGCAAGTTCTTCGGCCGCAACCGCGAGATCGCCGCGATGGTCACCCGGATCCGGGACCGGCCGCTGATGGCGGTGGTCGGCAGCTCGGGCGTCGGCAAGTCGTCGTTCGTCCGGGCCGGCGTGGTCCCCACGCTCAAGCGCTCCGGCGAGGTCTGGGAGACCCTGGTGATCCGGCCCGGCCGCAAGCCGCTCGAGGCGCTCGCCGCCACGATCGCGCCGATGGTCGCGACCGCGGCCAACCTCGCCGACGATCTCGACGAACAGAAGAAGCTGGTCGACATGCTGCGCCGCGAGCCGGGCCAGCTCGGCCACGTGCTCCGGCTCCGCGCGCGCCGCGACAACCGGCGCATGCTGCTGTTCGTCGATCAGTTCGAGGAGCTCTACACCCAGGTCGCCGAGCCCGAGGAGCGCGCCGCGTTCACCGCCTGCCTGTCGGCGGTCGCCGATGACGCGACCAGCCCGCTGCGCGTCGTGCTGTCGATCCGCAGCGACTTCCTCGACCGCGTCGCCGAGGATCAGCAGTTCGTCGGCGAGCTCAGCCAGGGCCTGTTCTTCCTCGGTCCGCCCAGCCGCGAGGGTCTGCGCGACGCGATCACGCAGCCCGCCGAGATGGCCGGGTTCCGGTTCGAGCTGCCGGCGATCATCGACGACATGCTCGATCACCTCGAGACCACACCCGGCGCGCTGCCGCTGCTCCAGTTCACGGCCGCCAAGCTGTGGGAGACCCGCGACACCGCCCGCCGGCTGCTGACCCACAACGCCTACGCGGCGATGGGCGGGGTCGCGGGCGCGCTCGCCAGCCACGCCGACCGCGTGGTCACCGACATCGGCCCGCACAAGGCGCCGCTGGTCCGCGCGCTGCTGCTCCGCCTGGTCACCGCCGAGCGCACCCGCGCGATCGTCCCGGTCGCGGATCTGCGCGAGCTGTCGCGCGAGGTCGGCGAGGTCCAGCGGCTGATCGACCAGATGGTCGATGCCCGGCTCCTCGTGGTCCAGGTCCTCGAGGGCGGCAAGGGCTCGACGGTCGAGATCGTCCACGAGTCGCTGGTCCAGGGCTGGCCGACGCTGCGGCGCTGGCTCGACGAGAACCAGGACGACGCCGGGCTGCTCGATCAGCTGCGGGTCGCCGCGCGCCAGTGGCAGGGCAAGAACTTCGACCCCGGCGTGCTGTGGCGCGGCGACTCGGCGAGCGAGGCCAGGAAGTTCCGCACGCGCTACAAGGGCCCGCTGTCCGAGGTCGAGCGCGGGTTCCTCGACGCGGTGATCCACCACGAGGCCGCCCAGGCGCGGCGGAAGCGCACCGCGATCATCGCGGGGTTCACCACGCTGTCGACCATCGTGATCGCGACCATGATCCTGCTCGTGATCGTCCAGAAGTCGCGCACCGCGGCCAAGGAGAACGAGGCCAAGGCGGTCGCGGCCCAGCGCGAGGCCGTGGAGCGGCTCGCGGAGACCGAGAAGGCGCAGAGGGCCGAGCTGGCGGCGCTGACCAAGCAGCAGGCCGCCGAGCAGAAGGTCGACGTCGTCACCCAGAAGGTGGTGGTGGTCAGCGGCGAGCTCAGCAAGACCAAGGAGCAGCTGATCGAGGAGCGCGATCGGGCCAACGCCAGCGCCGAGGCCGCCAAGGTCGCGGCGCGGCGCGCCGAGGACAACGAGCGCAAGGCCCACAGCGCCGAGGACGTCGCGCTCGCGGCGCGAGAAGACACCGCTCGCGCCAACCGCGAGCTGCAGAAGGCGCTCGACAAGGAACACTCCCGCGTGATCGAGCTCGAGAACGCCATCGGCAGTAAGCCCATCTCCGACCTCAAGAAATAGGAGCGATCGTGATCAAGGCCCTCGCTGTCGGGCTCGGCCTCGTGCTGGGCGCCGGAGTCGTATCTGCACAACCTGCTCAACCCAAGAAGGCACCGCGGCGCAAGCCGCCGGTGACCGCGCCCAAACCCAGCGACAAGCAGCCGGCTCCGACACCGGCGGTTCCCGATGCCGCGCCCGCGCCGGCCGGCGGCGACGCCAGGCTACCGGCGCTGCCGGACCCCCAGGCCCCGGCAGCGTCGGGGACGCCGGCCGGCGCCGCCGGTGATCCGAAGGCACCCACCAAGCCGGCGCCGATGAAGACCGACGAGAAGGTCGGGACCAACGAGGCGCTGCAGGCCAACGCCGGGTACAAGAAGGTGTCGCGAAGCGACGAGGAGTGCGCGCTGGCGGCGTTCCACCAGGGCAACGACCTGCTCAACAACGGCCTGTTCCCCCAGGCGACCGCTCGCTACCGCGACGCGCTGCGCTGCTGGGATCACCCGGCGATCCACTACAACCTGGCGCTCGCGCTGATCAACCTCGACCAGCCGATCGAGGTGTTCGAGCACGTCAACGAGGCGATCAAGTACGGCAGCGATCCGGTCGGCCAGGACAAGTTCGACCACGCCAAGGAGTACCTCAAGCTCGTCGCCGGCCAGCTCGCCGACATCGAGGTGTCGTGCAACAAGCCCGGGGCCAAGATCTCGGTCGACGGCAAGGAGGTGTTCGTCGCGCCCGGCAGCTTCAAGGCCAAGGTCCGCGTCGGCAAGCACACGTTCTACGGCGACAAGGAAGGCTACAACGCGCGCGTCACCGCGCCGTTCATCGGCCCCGGCGAGACCTTCCGGATCGAGCTCAAGCTGTACACCGCCGAGGAGCTGACCCGGTATCGTCGCAAGTGGGACAGGACCTGGATGCCGTACACCGTGATCGGCGCCGGCGCGCTGATCGGCATTGCCGGCGGCATCTTCGAGCTGTCGGCGCGGTCGAGCTACGACGACTTCGACAAGGGCGTCGCCCGATGCAACACGCCGACCAAGGGCTGCGACGCGGCGGCGAACGCCAACCTGCTCGAGATGCGCAACAGCGGCAACACCAAGCGGACGATCGGCTACGTCGGCTACAGCGTGGCGGGCGCGGCGATCGTGACCGGCGCGGTGCTCGCCTGGCTCAACCGCCGCACGCCCTACCAGATCCGCGCCGACGACCTCGACGAGGAGAAGGCGGAGCGCAGCGGCATCGCCGTCGCGCCGATCGTGTCTCCCGAGCTGACCGGCGCGATGGTTCAAGGCCACTTCTAGGAGAGTTCATGGAGTCGATGAGTCGTAAGTTGATGATCTTGCTCGTGGCCGTGTGTGCGGCCGCGATCACCGCGTGCGCCTCGTCCAACGCCTCGCAGTGCGAGGCCACCGGCGTGCTGTGCCCGTCGGGGACGCACTGCGCCGCCGCCGAGCCGATCTGCATCTCGGATACCAACCTGTGCGGCAACGCGCACATCGACGACGGCGAGGTCTGCGACGACGGCAACACCAAGGACGGCGACGGCTGCTCCCACGACTGCAAGTCGACCGAGGTGTGTGGCAACGGCATCAAGGATGTCAACGCCCACATCCCCGAGGTCTGCGACGACAGCAACACCAAGGACGGCGACGGCTGCTCGCACGACTGCCTGTCGCTCGAGGTCTGCGGCAACAAGATCGTCGACATCGGCGAGGTCTGCGACGACGGCAACGACGTCGCCGGCGACGGCTGCTCGCACAACTGCCAGTCCAACGAGACCTGCGGCAACTCGATCGTCGATCCCGGCGAGGCCTGCGACAAGCCCGGCGACCTCGCGACCTGCAGCGTGGACTGCAAGTCGACGCTGCAGTGCGACAACGGCACCGTCGATCCCGGCGAGGAGTGCGACGTCCGCCTCACCGACTCCAACAACAACGTGATCCTGACCAACTCCAACGACAGCGACTGCCGCGCCGACTGCACCCTGAACCGCTGCGGCGATGGCTTCGTCGACACCAAGGGCGGCGGCCCAGGCCACCTCGAGCACGTCGAGCAGTGCGACGGCGCGCCGCCGGCGGCGGCCCACTCGCGCGCCGTGGTCCCGACCGAGACCTCGGCCTGCAACATCGATTGCACGACCCCGAGCTGCGGCGATGGCAAGATCAACCGTCACTTCACGCCCTCCGGGGCACCCGGCCCCGAGCAATGCGACAACGTGACGATCAGCGGCGTGACGATCACCTCGCTCAACACCAACGACCGCGACTGCACAGCCGCCTGTCAGGTCAACCGCTGCGGCGACGGCAAGGTCAACCTGGTGGGCCCGGCTCACAAGGAGGACTGCGACGACGGTGACTCGGACGATCACAATGGCTGCACCAACGAGTGCAAGGTCGCGACCTGCGGCGACGGCATCCTCAAGACCACGACCGACACGCTCGGACCGGCCGAGGAGTGCGACGACCACAACACGGACGACAACGACGGCTGCTCGTCGACGTGCAAGGTCGAGTTCTGCGGCGACCACGTCAAGAACAACGGCAACGCCAACGAGGATTGCGATACCGGCGCGGTGTCGACCGCGACGTGCAACTTCAACTGCAAGACCCCGCGCTGCGGCGACGGCATCGTCAACGCCGCGTTCAAGCCCGACGGCAGCAACCCCGAGCAGTGCGATCCACCGTCGGCGGCGATGGGCTGCTCGGCGACCTGCCGGTTCGAGCACTGCGGCAACGGCGTCAAGGATCCCGGCGAGGAGTGCGACGGCACGGACGGCGTCACCGGCGGCCAGATCTGCAGCGCCAGCTGCCGCATCCAGCAGTGCGGCAACGGCATCCTCGACCCCGGCGAGCAGTGCGACGACAACAACAAGCTCGACAACGACGATTGCCTCAGCAGCGGCACCAGCCCCGCCACCGCGTGCAAGCTCGCCACGTGCGGCGACGGCAAGCGCAACGCCCGGACCGAGGACTGCGACGACGGCGGGCTCAACGGCACGCCGGCGAGCCCGAACAACTGCTCGGCGACCTGCAAGACGATCGGCTGCGGCAACGGCGTCCGCGAGCAGGGCGAGGAGTGCGACGACGGTAACCGCAGCGACACCGACGATTGCGTCAGCAGCAATCCCGACCCCGCCACCTGCAAGAACGCGACATGCGGCGACGGCAAGATCAACGCGCGGACCGAGACCTGCGACGACGGCGCGCTCAACGGCACGGTGGCGAGCCCGAACCACTGCTCGGCGACCTGCCAGGCCGTGTCGTGCGGCAACGGCGTGATCGAGCAGGGCGAGGAGTGCGATGACGGCAGCACCGGCGCGATCAACAACAACGGCGCCGGCAAGCGCTGCAACGCCGCGTGTCAATTCAACGTCTGCGGCGACAACGACAAGCTGCTGGGCGTCGAGCAGTGCGACGACGGCAACCCGACCGAGGGCGACGGCTGCGACACCAACTGCACGTTCTCGGCGTGCGGCAACGGGATCAAGGCCGGCACCGAGGCCTGCGACGACGGCAACGTGGTCAACGGCGACGGCTGCGACACCAACTGCACGGTGTCGGCGTGCGGCAACGGGATCAAGGCCGGCACCGAGACCTGCGACGACGGCAACACGATCACCGAGACCTGCCCGTACGGCACGTCGTGCACGGTGTGCGACGCGACCTGCCACCAGGTCGCCGGTGCAGTCCCGGCGTGCAACGACGGCAACCTCGACGGCGGCCACGAGATCTGCGACGACGGCAACGCGGCGTGCGGCACGTGCAACGCGTCGTGTAGCGCGGTCAAGACGGCGCTCGCGGCGACCGGCGTGATCTTCGCGGCCGCCGGCGGCAACATCGTCGAAGGCGACCACTTCGTGATCAACGACGGCGCGGGCACGACGATCAACTTCAAGTTCACCAACGTTCCGACGCCACCGCCGCCGCCGGCCGGGACGATCAACCTCGCGTTCGCGATGATGGACACCAACGCCCAGACCGCGACCACCATCGTCAACGCGATCAACAGCAGCGGGCTGTTGATCGACGCGACGCTGATCAACCTCACCAGCGGCGTGGTGACGCTGAAGAGCCGGCTGCAGAGCTCGAGTGGCAACCAGGCGATCGACGACCAGGTCGCGACTCCGAACTTCGGCGCGTTCGGCATGTCGGGCGGTCAGGCAGGCGACTGCGCGACCGGCAACGCCGCGGCCAACCGCTGCGAGCAGGACGCCGACTGCCTGAGCGGGCGCTGCAACGCCGGCGGCCACTGCCAGGCGTGCGTGCTGAACACCGACTGCGCGTCGCGGCTGTGCGCGATCACCATCGGGCGCTGCGAGTTCTGCGTGAGCGACTCGGACTGCGGCGTGGCCCGGACCTGCAACACCGGCACGGGCGTCTGCAGCCCGTAGTCAGCTGCACGGCGGTGGTGTAAGAACGCCGCCATGCAGCTCTCCTCGCTGAAGATCATCGTGACCGGAGGCGCCCAGGGCATGGGCGCGCACTTCGCCCGCCGGCTCGCCGAGGCCGGCGCCCAGGTCGCCGCCGGTGACGTCAAGGAGGACGGCCTGGCCGAGCTCGCCGAGGCGACCCGCGGCCTGCCCGGCAAGGTCCACGTCAAGAAGCTCGACGTCTCCAGCGAGGCCGAGGTCGGCGGGTTCGTCGACTGGGCGGCCGAGGCGATGGGTGGGCTCAACGGCCTGATCAACAACGCCGGGATCCTGCGCGACGGCCTCCTGGTCAAGAAGGACCGGACCACCGGCCAGATCACCAAGCTCACGAAGGACCAGTGGGACGCGGTGATCGGCGTCAACCTGACCGGCGCCACGTTCATGGTGCGCGACACGGTCGCGAAGATGGTCGCGACCGACCAGCGCCCCGGCGTGATCGTCAACATGTCGTCGATCGCGCGCCACGGCAACCGCGGCCAGTCGAACTACGCGGCGGCCAAGGCCGCGCTCGCGGCCAACACGGTGACCTGGGCGCGCGAGTTCGCGTCGTTCGGGATCCGGGTCGGCGCGATCGCGCCCGGCATGATCGAGACGCCGATGACCCAGGGCATGAACCAGAAGGCGCGCGACGCGCTGGTCGCCAACATCCCGGTCGGCCGGATCGGCCTGCCCGAGGACATCTGGGTCGCCGTCAAGTTCGTGCTCGAGTGCGATTACTTCAGCGCGGGCACGATCGACGTCGACGGCGGCCTGGCGATGTGACCACCGCCGGGGCGCCCCGCGCGCGCCGGCCGGCGAGTTCTTGCCGCCGCTATTCCCGCGCGGCCAGCCGGCCGAGCGTGCGCAGTCCCTCGGCCATCCGCTCCGAGAACGGCGCCCCGGCCGAGATCCGGATGAAGTTCGTGAACCGCTGGCGCGCCGAGAACAGCGGGCCCGGTGCGACGACGATGCGGTGGCGCAGCGCCTGGTCGTGGAGCTGCAGCGCATCGACACCGGGCGGCAGCTCGACCCACAACACGAAGCCACCGCGCGGCGACGACACCCGGGTGCCGTCGGGGAACTCGGTGGCGATGGTCTCCCGGTAGCGCTCGACGTTGCCGGCGAGCGCGGCGCGCAGCCGGCGCAGGTGGCGATCGTAGCCGCCGCTGGCGAGGAACTCGGCGACCGCCATGCCCGGCAAGGTCGGGCACGCGAGCGTGTGGCTGAACTTGAGGCGCAGGATCTGATCGTGCCAGCGGCCGCCGGCGAGCCAGCCGACGCGGTAGCCCGGCGCGAGCGTCTTGGACACCGAGCCGACCAGCAGCACGTGACTGTCCTCGCCTGGCCCGGCGAACGCGCGCAGCGGCCGCGGCCGCGAGCCGTCGAACACCAGCTCGGCGTAGACGTCGTCCTCGATGATCGGCACGTCGTAGCGCCGGGTGATCCGCACCAGCCGCTCGCGGTCCTCGTCCGACATCACCGAGCCCAGCGGGTTACTCACCGTGGGCGTCACCACCAGCGCGCGGATCGGCTGGGCGCGCAGTGTGTCCTCGAACACCGAGACGTCGAGCCCGGTCCGCGGGTTGGCCGGCACCTCGAGCGCGCGCAGCCCCAGGCCCTCGATGGTCTGCAGCACGCCGAAGTACGCCGGCGACTCGACCGCGATCACGTCGCCCGGCCTGGCGACCGCGCGCAGCGCCAGCGACAGCGCCTCGGTCGCACCGATCGTGGTGCACAGGTCGTTCTCGCCGAGCGCGACCCCGGCCTCGACCGCGCGCCGCGCGATCTGCCGGCGCAGCGTGACCAGGCCCGGCGCGCCCTCGTAGCGCGCGCCGACCGTGGTCATCTCGCGCGTCACCTGGATCACCAGGCGGTTCAGCGCCTGGATCGGGAGGTATGCTTGATCGACGGTGGCGCAGCCCAGCGGCAGGAGCTCGGGATCGCGCATCGCCGCCAGGATCTTGGTGTACGCATCCGACACCGTGACCCGCGACGGCGTCGAGCAGCTGCGCGGCCGGCGCGGCTCGGCGGTCAGCGCGCTGCGCCGGCGGACGAAGTGCCCCGACTTGGGCCGGACCTCGATCAGCCCGGCGTTCTCGAGCCGCATGTACGCCTCGAGCACCGTCGCGACGCTGACGCTGCGCTCCTGGGCGAAGCGGCGCACCGACGGCAGCCGGTCCCCCGCGCGCAGCGCGCCGCGATCGATCGCCTGGCCGAGCTCGGCGGCCAGATGCTCGTACAGAAAGCCACCGGAGGTTGCCACCACGCAACCAGTGTACTCGTCGGCTGCGATCCCGACCATGACAGTTGCCGGGCGAGCGACCAGCACAGCGCGACGTGTACCGGTAGATGACGTAATTCTGTGTCTCTGTGCTGATCGCCGCGAGGCGCCAAGATGAAGCCCGTGTTGACGTCGAACCCGCCGGCCGTGCCGGTCCTTGCCATCGCCGCCGAGCCACCCGCGATCCGGACGCCGGTCCGCGCCGCGATCGATCCTCGCCTGATCATCAGCCTCGGCGCGCTGTACGTGTTCTGGAGCACCACGTACCTCGCGATCCGGATCGCGATCGTCGAGCTGCCGCCGCTGCTCATGGCCGGCGCGCGGTACTCCGCCGCGGCGCTGGTGATGCTCGTGGTCGCCCGGCGGCGCGGCGCGACCTGGCCGCACGCCGACCAGTGGCTGCGTGTCGTACCCGCCGGCGCGCTGCTGTTTCTGTGCGGCAACGGCTTCGTCGTGCTCGCCGAGCTGTCGGTGCCTTCGGGTGGCGCGGCGGTGGTGTGCGCGACGATGCCGCTGTGGACCGGCGTCCTGGCCGCGATCGGCGGCGAGCGGCCGAGCTGGCGCGAGTGGCTGTCGCTCGGCATCGGCTTTGTCGGCGTGCTCGTGCTGATGGGCGGACCGACGCTGCAGGGCGAGCCGGTGCACCTGGTCCTGATCCTGCTGTCGCCGGCTTGCTGGGCGCTCGGCTCGATCCTGTCGCGCCGCCAGTCGCGTGCGTGGGGCATCGGCGCCGCGATGTCGTCGGCGATGCAGATGCTGACCGGCGGCGGCTTGCTCGTGATCGCGGGCTTGATTCACGGCGAGCACATGCCGGCGCACACCAGCGCGCGGTCGTGGCTCGCGGTGCTCTACCTGCTGGTGTTCGGCTCGCTGATCGGCTTCACGGCGTACAACTGGCTGCTCCGCAACGCGCGCCCCGTGGTCGCGACCAGCTATGCGTATGTCAACCCGGTGCTCGCGGTGCTGCTCGGCGCGGCGATCTCGGGCGAGGCGCTCGGCGCGACCACGCTGGTCGCCAACGTCCTGATCGTCGGCGCGATCGCGCTGGCGCTGGGCCGGCCTCGCGCGCCACGCACGGCGTGATCGTGCGGCCGGGCGCCCGCGCTCGCCCGCCGCGTGACGGCGCCGGTAGTTCCGTTGGCACGCCTGCTGCTGCGGTGTGCCGCATGGTCCCGACCAAGCCCCGCGACGACGCACCGCCGCCCGAGTACGAGCAGCTCCGACGCCACCTGGGCCGGCCCCCACTCGAGCATCCCGCCGGGCGCGCGCGCGTGGCCCCGCCGCCGGCGAGCCCGGCGATGCCACCGCGGCGGGCGATCGCTCCCGTCCCGCACCGCCGGCCGGCGGCCGCCGCCGCCCCCGCGGAGTCGCGGCTGTCGGTGATGGAGTGGCTGCTCGCGGTCGGCCACGTCGTCGCCCGCCGGGTCCGCGGCGTGCCGCGCTCGCCGATGATCCCGCTGCATCCGCGCAAGTGATCCGGGTCATCCGCGACCGGCACCGGCACCAGGCGGCTCGCCGGGTGGCATGGACGACCGGGTTTCGCTACCTTCAGGGCCATGTTCACGGTCATGTTCCGGCTCGCGCTGGCCGGGTCGCTGCTCGTCGCGGTGCCGGCCTGCGGTGGCGGTGAGGCGATCGTCAAGACCGTCAAGCGCGACCCTAGGCAGAAGACCGCCAAGCAGCTGCGCGGCGAGGCCCAGGCCGCCGCGGCCGCCGGCAAGGTCGACCAGGCCGATCGCGCCTACGGCGAGGCCTACGCGACCGCGGCCGAGGCCGCCGCGAACGACAAGGCCGAGGGCGACAAGCCCAAGCTCTCGGTCGACATCCTCCGCGAGTGGGTCGAGTTCCTGGTCCACGCCGGCCGGATGGGCCGCGCCCGCGACGTCGCCAAGCAGTACTACGACGCCAACCCGGCCGACCCGCGCGGCTACGCGATCTACGCCGACGCGCTGCTCGCCAGCGGCAAGGGCCAGGAGGCGCTCGACGTCGCGGCCCAGTACGCCCAGCTCAGCAGCGACGACCCGGGCGCGTACGACCGCAAGGGCCGCGCGCTGATCCTGCTCGACAAGATGGACGAGGGAGTCGAGGAGCTGCGCAAGGCGGTGCAGCTCGACTCGGCGAACGCGCGCTATCACATGTCGCTCGGCACCGCGCTGCACCAGATGGGCGACGTCAACAAGGCGGCGCTCGAGTTCCGCGCCGCGCTCAAGAACGCGCCCGACGATCCCGAGGCCCACGTGCTGCTCGGCATGGCGCTGCGCGATCAGAGCGAGCTCGACGAGTCCAAGACCTACCTCGACAAGGCGCTCGAGCTCGATCCCAAGAACGGCCGCGCCTACTTCGAGCTCGGCGTGCTCTACAACAAGCAGCTCAAGCAGGCCGAGGCCCAGGACGCGTTCGGCAAGGCCGTCAAGTACTCGCCCAACGAGTCGCGGTTCTGGTACGCGTACGGCGAGATCTACCGGGTCCAGGACAAGATCGACGACGCGATCTCGGCGTACAAGCGCGCGGTCGAGCTCGAGCCGCCGTTCCCCAAGGCGGTCGCCAAGCTCGGCAGCGTGCTGGTCGACAGGAAGCAGTACGACGACGCCGAGCCGTATCTGATCCAGGCGATCCGCCACGAGCCCAGGACCCCGATCAACTACTGGTACCTGGGCAAGGCCTACGCGGCCAAGCGCAAGACTCGCCAGGCGATCGACAACTACGAGCTCTATCTCAAGTACGCCGCGAAGGTCGACGCCGAGCGCGACCGGGTCCGCGAGACCAAGGAGCTCGTCAACCAGCTCAAGCGCCGGTGAGATAAGTCTTGGAGACTACCTGGCTTATCGGGTAGGGCCAACTCGCATCCGTTATCGTTGACACTCCGTCCGCCCAGGGTATATCCAGGGTATCCGTTATGGCGGACGTATGACCCAGCTCATCGACGTGACTACCCCCGCCCGCGACCTCGAAGGTCAGTCCGCCACCGAGATCCTGCTCTGGGCGAGCGAGCGGTTCGGCGGCAAGCTGACGTTCGCGACCGGTTTCGGCGCCGAGGGTTGCGTGATCATCGACCTGATCGCGCGCCACGGCCTGCCGATCGACCTGTTCACGCTCGACACCGGCCTCCTGTTCCCGGAGACCTACGAGCTGTGGCGGCGGCTCGAGTCGCGCTACGGCGTGACGATCCGTCCGGTGCGGCCGGATCACACCGTCGACCAGCAGGCCGACACGCACGGCGCGCAGCTCTGGGAGCGCGATCCGGATCGCTGCTGCGAGCTGCGCAAGATCGTGCCGCTGCGCAACGCGCTCGCCGGGTTCGACGCCTGGATCACGGCGATCCGGCGCGACCAGACCGCCGAGCGCGCCGGTGCCCGCGTCGTCGAGCACGACCGCAAGTTCGGCCTGGTCAAGGTCAACCCGCTGGTCGCCTGGACCCACGACGAGGTCTGGGGGCACCTCTACGCCCACGACGTGCCCTACAACCCGTTGCACGATCGCGGCTATCCATCGATCGGCTGTCATCCCTGCACGGCGGCGGTGCTGCCGGGCGAGGACGCCCGCGCCGGCCGGTGGCGCGGCAAGGCCAAGAAGGAGTGCGGACTCCACGTGATCCAGCCGCAGAGCAAGGTCCCGGATGCTGCCTGAGTCGCTACTCGAGTCGCTGCCCGAGTCGCCGCCGGAGTCCCAGGCGCAGTCGCCGCGGCTCTACCCGGTGTTCTTGAAGCTCGCCGGCCTGCCGGTCGTGGTGGTCGGCGGCGGCACGGTCGCCGCGGGCAAGCTCGCCGGGCTGATCGAGGCCGGCGCCGAGATCACCGTGGTCGCGCCGGCGATCCGCGACGAGATCCGCCACCGCGCTGCCGCGCCTGCTTCGGCGCTGCGGCTGCGGCTGCGGTTGATCGAGCGCGGCTTTGCCCCGAGCGACCTCGACGGCGCGCGCTGGGTCGTCGCCGCCGCCACCCCCGAGGTCAACCGCGAGGTCGCGGCGGCCGCCACCGCGCGCGGCCTGTTCGTCAACGCGGTCGACGACATCGCCTCGGCCACCGCCTACCTCGGCGGCGTGATCCGCCGCGGCCAGGCGGTGCTCGCGATCTCGACCGGCGGCCTGGCCCCGGCGCTGGCGGGCCTCCTGCGCGAGGGCCTCGACGCGCTCCTGCCCGACGATCTCGAGCGCTGGTTTGACGTCGCCAGGACCGCGCGCGCCAGCTGGAAGCGCGCCGGCACCCCGATGGCCGAGCGCCGGCCGCTGCTGCTCCGCGCCCTGGCGCGGCTGTATCGCAGCGAGCCCGATGCGGGCGATGCGGGCGGCGCGCCCGATGCCGACGTCGCGCACGGCGGTGCCCGGGAGGCCGCGTCGTGACCGGCTTCGTCTCGCTGGTCGGCGCCGGCCCGGGCGATCCCGAGCTCTTGACCCTGCGCGCGCTGCGCCGGCTGCGCGACGCCGACCTCGTGCTCAATGATGCCCTGGTCCACGCCGACCTGCTCGAGCTCGCGCCCACCGCCCAGCGGTTCTACGTCGGCAAGCGCGCCGGGCGGCACTCGATCGATCAGGACGGCATCCACCGCCTGATGATCCGCGCCGCGCGCCGCGGCCAGCGCGTCGTCCGGCTCAAGGCCGGCGACCCGTTCGTGCTCGGCCGCGGCGGCGAGGAGGCGCTCGCGCTCGACGCCGCCGGCGTCGCCTACGAGGTCGTGCCCGGCCTGAGCTCGGCGACCGCGGCGCCGCTGCTCGCCGGCATCCCGGTCACCCACCGCGGCATCGCCTCGGGCTTTGCCGTGGTCTCCGGCCACGCCGAGGCGGCGTACGCGCCGGTGCTCGACAGCATCGCCCCCGGCGCGATCACCCTGGTCGTGCTGATGGGCGTCAAGCAGCGCGGCGCGATCGCCGCCCGGCTGATCGCGCGGGGCTGGCCCCCGACCACGCCGGCGGCGCTGTTGTTCGGCGCGTCGCAGCCCGGCAGCTTCACCCAGCGCACGACGCTGGCCGAGCTCGTCACCACCGGCGAGGCCGAGCTCGCCACCGAGCTGCCCGCCGTCCTGGTGATCGGCGAGGTGGTCTCGCTCGCCGGCGTGATCGGTCAGCTCAACTCCGTACCGCTTGCAGAGAGGTCGCTATGAGCGTCGTCGATGTCCCTCCCCCCATCGCGCCGGGCCGGCTCGGCTTTGCCCGCAAGGCCGACGTCGACCTGTTCGTCGAGCGGCTCGAGGCGTTCGAGCGCGGCGAGCTGTCGCCCGATGACTGGCGCGGCTTCCGCCTGCTCAACGGCGTCTACGGCCAGCGCCAGGACGGCGTGATGATGATCCGCGCCAAGCTGCCGGGCGGCTTTGTCACCCCCGCGCAGCTCGAGGCGCTCGCCGACGTCGCCGAGACCTACGGCGGCGGCAAGGGCCACGTCACCACGCGGCAGAACGTCCAGTACCACTTCGTGCCGATGGCCGACGTCGAGACCGCGCTGCGCCGGCTCGCCGACTCCGGGATCACCACCAAGGAGGCCTGCGGCCACTCGGTGCGCAACTGGACGTGCTGCCCGTTCGCCGGCGTCGCCGAGGACGAGCCGTTCGATCCGACGCCCTACGTCGAGGCCCTGGCGCGACACCTGCTGCGCGGGCCGTACTCGTCGAGCCTGCCGCGCAAGCTCAAGCCGTCGCTCGGCGGCTGCTGCGGCACCGATTGCTCGCAGGCGTTCATCAACGACCTCGGGTTCCTCGCCCGCAAGCGCATCGCGGCCGACGGTCAGGCCGAGCTCGGCTTCCAGGTGCTCGCCGGCGGCGGCCTGTCGACCCTGCGGCGCAGCGCGATCACCGTCGAGGACTTCGTGCCCACCGGCGAGATCCTCGAGGCCGCCGACGCGGTCGTCCGGGTGTTCCACCGGATCGGCAACCGCCACAACAAGGCCAAGGCGCGGCTCAAGTGGGCGATCGACAAGATCGGCGCCCCGGCGTTCCTCGCCGAGTACCGCGCCGAGCGCGACAAGATCCGCGCCGAGGGCGGCGTGCCGCTGGTGCTCCCGCCGCAGCCGCCCGTGCCGCAGCGCCGCGCCCCGCTCGCCCAGGTCGCGAGCTTCGAGCCCGGCTACGGCGAGTGGGCCGAGCACAACGTCCGCCGCCAGAAGCAGCCCGGGTTCTCCTCGGTCGTGATCCGCCTGATCCTCGGCGACATCACCGCCGCGCAGCTCCGCGCGCTGGCGACCCTGGTCGTGCAGTACGGCGAGGGCGAGCTGCGCACGACCAACGAGCAAAACCTGGTGCTGCGCTACGTGCCCGATTCGCGGCTGCCCGCGTTGCACCGCGAGCTGGTCCGGGTCGGGCTGGCGCGCAAGGACGCCAACACGATCGCCGACGTCGTCAGCTGCCCGGGCGCCTCGAGCTGCAAGATCGCCGTCACCGCGTCGCGCGGCCTGGGCTCGCAGCTGACCGAGCTGCTCGATCGCCGCCCCGACCTGATCACCGCGGCGCGCGGCCTCGACGTCAAGGTCTCGGGCTGCCCCAACGGCTGCGGCCAGCACTACATCGCGGGCATCGGCTTCCAGGGCGGCATGCGCAAGCTCGCCGGCCGCCCTGCGCCGCAGTACCTGGTCTACGTCGGCGGCGGCATCCGCGCCGACGGCGCCGACTTCGGCCGCCTGATCGGCAAGGTCCCGGCCCGCCGCGCCGCGGCCACGCTCGAGCGCCTGCTCGACTTCTACATCGCCGAGGGCGGCACCGGCCACGCGTTCTGGGCTTCCGTCCCCACCGACAAGCTCCGCAGCATGATCACCGACCTGTCCGAGCTCAGCGAGGCCGACGCGATCGAGTCCGACTTCGTCGACCTCGGCGAGACCACCGCCTTCGAGGTCATCACCGGCGAAGGCGAGTGCGCGAGCTGACGCCGCGCGGGTGATCGGCGCGGCGCCGCGCGATCTGCACTGCTCGGCGAGCGCGGGCTCGCGCAGCCGCGCTGCGCGTGACGCGCCTGGTGCGGTACAACGCACGGCGATGGCATCGCTGCAGCTGATCGGAACGCCGCTCTCGCACTTCACGCGCAAGGTCCGGATCCTGCTCGCGGAGCTCGGCGTCGAGCTCGAGCTCGTGTGGGCCGCGAGCGTGCTCGCGACCGCGCCCGCGGCGTACGGCGGCAATCCGCTGATGCGGGTACCGGCGCTCGTCGATGGCGACGCGACGCTGATCGACTCGGATCACATCGCGCGCTACCTGGTGCGCCGCCACGATCCGGGCGACCGGCTCGGCGTCTGCAGCGAGCAGGTGCAGGACCTGAACCGGCTCGCCGTGGTCAACGGCATCATGGCCAACGAGGTGGTGCTGATCCTCGCCAAGCGGGGCGGCCTCGCCGACATCGACGGGGTCGCGTACCTCCGCAAGCTCGGCGCCGCGATCGATCACGGCCTGGCGTGGCTCGATCACCACGTCGATCCCGACGCCGGCTTCGACTATCGCGACATCGCGATGATCTGCCTGTGGCAGCACCTCCTGCACTACCAGCTCCGACCCGGCCTCGAGGGCTATCCGCGGCTCGCCGCGCGCGTGGCGCGCTTCCTCGAGCGACCGTCGGTCGCGTCGACGACGCCGGAGGTCTCGCTCGCCGAGGCTGCCGCCGCCGGCTGGAAGCCCGCGTAGCCGCCGCCGGCCGGCGCTACCGCGAGGTCTTGACGTTGTCGCGGGTGGCGTTGAACAGGATGCCGAACACGCCCGCGGCGGCGAGCACGACGCCGGCGACCAGCGCGCCGTGGATCGGCGAGCGGTAGGAGCAGCCGTTGTTCATGGCGTCCGCCATGCACGGCGCGTCCTTGCTGGTGACGTCGAGCGCGATCGTGGCGCCGCCGCCGGCGATCAGGACGGCGTCGCCGACGTAGGCCCAGCGCTTGGCGGACTTGCTGTAGCCGAAACAGCCCCCGAGCAAGCTGATCGTCGCGATCAGCGCCACCGCGCTGCGTGCAGGCCGCATTCGCACCGAGCGTACAGGAAACCGGCCCGCCGGGATTTCGGTTTCGGCCGGTTTTCGCGATCCTGCGCCCCGCATGAGGCGGTCGCCGCTCCTGCCGATTTTTCTGGTCGTCCTCGTCGACGTGCTCGGGTTCACGATCGTGTACCCGCTGCTGCCGTTCTACGCCGAGAAGTTCGGCGCCTCGCCGCTGGTCGCGACGACCCTGGTCTCGGTGTACGCCCTGTGCTCGCTGTTCTCGACGCCGGTGATCGGGCGGCTGTCGGACCAGTACGGCCGCCGGCGCCTGCTGCTGCTCAGCCAGGCCGGGACGTTCGCCGGGTTCGTCGTGCTCGCGTTCGCGAACGCGCTGCCGATGGTGTTCCTGGGCCGGATCCTCGACGGGTTGACGGCCGGGAACCTGTCGACGGCGCAGGCCTACATCTCGGACCACACCCGGCCAGAGAACCGCGCCAAGGCGTTCGGGATGATCGGCATCGCGTTCGGCGTCGGGTTCTTCTTCGGGCCGGCGCTGGCCGGCTGGCTCGGCCACTACGGGCTGCACGGTGCCGTCCCCAAGGGCGAGAGCGGCGAGCTGCCGTTCGTGGTCGCGGCCTGCCTGTCGCTCGGCTCGATGGTGTGCAGCTACACGCTGCTCGAGCCCGGCGTGTCGGCGCCACCGGCTGGCGCGACCGGCGCGACCGCCGCCGCCGCGCCCGGCGGCAAGCGGCCCGGCGTGTTCGACCTGTCGGTCTACCTCGACTTCTTCCGGCGGCCCGGCCTGGGCTCGCTCTACCTGCAGTTCTTCCTGTTCACGTTCTCGTTCTCGGCGTTCATGAGCGGGTTCGCGCTGTTCGCCGAGCGGCGGTTCACGACGGCCGACGGCCACTTCTGGACGTCGCGCGAGGTCGGGTACCTGTTCGCGTACTCGGGGTTCCTCGGGATCGTGCTGCAGGGCGGGCTGATGGGCCGGCTGGTCAAGCGGTTCGGCGAGCCGCGGCTCGCGCTCGCCGGGTTCGTCGCGGCGGTCGTGGCCTACCTCGTGCTCGGGTTCACCGCGGCGCTGCCGCTCCTGATCGTGGTCACGACGATCTCGGCGTTCGGCAACGGCGTGCTGCGGCCGGTGATCACGAGCGAGATCACCCAGCAGGTGAGCCGCCACGAGCAAGGCGTCGCGATCGGGATCTCGGGATCGCTGAGCTCGCTGGGGATGACCATGGCCCCGCCGGTCGGCGGCCTGTTGCTCGACCAGCACTGGCTCGTCGCATGGACGCTGGTGCCGGCGACCGCCGCCGCGCTCGGTCTGGCCGCGGCGCTGATCAGCCGCTCGCGCAAGCCCAGGACCGCCGCGGCGGCCGCCGAGCCGCCGATCGCCAGCACCGGCGGCTGACCGCCGGCCGGCGACGCGAAAACTCGTGCGACATCTCGCCTCGGCGTGACACCCGCGCACGATGACCTCGCGCCATGACGCGCAGTTGCCGTGGCCTGCACTTTGCTCTGTAAGCGCCCATGACAACGGGCAAGCTGTGGTTAACAGCAGTTCTCGGCGTGATGCCGGCGGTCGCGGCCGCGCAACCGTCGGTGCGCGTCGATGTCGGGGTGAACGTCGGCGGCGACACCTACGACACCGTCGCCCCGGGCGATCCGGTGGAGGCGGTGGACGTGTTCTATGACCAGCTGTCGCCCTACGGTGTCTGGGTCGACGAGCCCGACGTCGGCCGCGTGTTCGTCCCCGAGACCGCCAATTACGTGCCGTACACGACGGGCCACTGGGAGTACACCAACCTCGGCTTCGTCTGGATCTCGACCGAGCCGTACGCTTGGGCGACGTCGCACTACGGCCGCTGGGCGTACTCGCGCTACTACGGCCGGTGGTACTGGCTGCCCGACACCTCGTGGGGCCCGGCGTGGGTCGAGTGGCGAACCGCCGGGAACGACTTCGGCTGGGCGCCGCTCGGGCCCGATGTCGTCGTGCGCGCCGGCTGGCAGCCGCCGGTCGATGCCTGGCACTACTGCAGCGCCGAGCACGTGCTCGACGTCAACTTGGTCCGCTACTACGAGCCGCGCGAGCGCGTGGTCGAGATCCATCGCGCGGCGCGGCCGGTCGAGCACTACGCGACGGTCAGCAACGTCCGGGTGGCCGTCGGGCCGCCGGCCGCGGTGCTGCGCCAGCGCCACGTCGAGGTCCACCCGGTCAGGATCGAGGCGCGCACGGTCGGCCGCTGGACCGGCGGCGAGGCCCACGCGCAGGCCGAGCGTGCTCGCGAGCACCGCGCCACGTTCGAGGTCCAGAATCAGCGCCGCCTCGAGGCCAACACCCGGCTCCACACGGCCCACGTCAAGGTGATCGAGGCGCACCCGCAGCTCAAGGCGCAGGTCACGGCGCGGGTTCAAGCCGCCGGCCACCCCGCCGAGCCGAACCGCAGCTCGCCGGCCGGTGCCGCGCCCGCGCCCACCGGCCGCGTCGAGCCCGGCCACACCGAGCCCAACCGTCGCGTCAACCCGAACGGCCGAACCGAGCCCAACCGCGCCGAGCCCAACCGCGCCGAGCCCAACCGCGCCGAGCCCAACCGCGCCGAGCCCAACCGCGGCGAGCCCCACCGCGCCGAGCCCAACCGCGTCGAGCCCAACCGGCGCGCCGAGCCCAACGCCCCGAGCGCTCCGAATGGTCGCGCCGAGCCCAACCGCGTCGAGCCCGCGCGCCCCGAGCCGCGCCCCGCCGAGCACGCACCGGCACCGCGACCCCCCGAGCCGCGGCCCGCCGAGCACGCACCGGCACCGCGAACGCCCGAGCCGCGCCCCGGCGAGCGACGCGCGATCGAGCATGCCTCGCCTCCTCCACCGGCCGCCACGCCGAAGCCGCCCGAGCAAGCCCCCCGCGCTGAGCAGCGGACGCCCGAGCACGCCCCACCTGCGCAGCACGGCGAGCCCCGCGCCACCGAGCGCAAGGAGCCGGCGCGCGGCGAGCCCGATCGCAAGCCCGCCGATCGCAAGGAGCCCGATCGCAAGGACTCCGACCGCCACTGACAACGATCGCAAGGCCACCGATCGCAACGACGGCGGCTCGCGAAGCACCGCCTGGAGTGCCCGGGAGAGCGCGTACACGCGAGTCGCCGGGGGCTGCTGCGCGGATGGGCGTCGGGGCCGCGCCCGCCGAATCACCGCCGACGCCCGCGCGGACAGCCCTTGGTATGTGCGGAGCAAGGCCTGCCAATCCTGGTCACGGTCGCGCCGCCGACCCCATCCGCTTCGCGGTCGCCCCCGACGGCTCGCGTTGACGTCCCACGAGCACCCCCGGCGCCTCGTATTGACGTCTCTCGACGCGCAACTCGACGCCTCGCGAACGCGCCCTCGACGCCTCGCGAACGCGTCCTCGACGCCTCGCGAACGCCCCTCCACGCCTCGCGAACGCGCCCTCGACCCCTCGCGACGCGCCCTCGATGCCTCGCCCTCCTCGCCTCGCGAACGCGCCCTCCTCGCTTCGCGAACGCGCCCTCCTCGCCTCGCGAACGCGCCCTCGATGCCTCGCCCTCGGCGCCTCGCGAACGCGCCCTCCTCGCCTCGCGAACGCGCCCTCCTCGCCTCGCGAACCGCTAGTTCTTGATCTCGAACTTCCACTGGGCGCTCTCGGCGCCGATGCCGGTGCCGCCGCCTGGCGCCTTGTACTCGAACCGAAGCTCGCCGCGTGCCTCGTAGATGCCGCCCGGGCCGCTGCAGCTGACCCCGGCGGTGAGCTGCTTGTCGTCGACCTTGATCTGATCGCCCCCGAGCTTGGTCGCGTCGCACTTGATGTCGGGCGGCATGGTGAGATCGAGCGCCATGCGCGCCTTGTCGCCGTAGGTGAGCCAGCTCGCCAGCTTGATCGCCATGAGCAGCTGGAACTTTTCGCCCGGCTTGACCAGCTTGGGGCCCTCGGAGCTCGCGACGTATTCCTTGATCGCGCCGACCGCCGCGGTGACCTTGGCGTCGCGCGCGTCGAGGTCCGCCGGAGCGGCGGTGGTGGTGACGAGCTGGACCTTGCCGTCGACGTCGACGACGATCGACGCCGGGCCGGTGATGCCGAGGTCCTTCATCAGCTTCGTCGCGCCGCGGCCGAACGCCACGGTGCCCTTGCCTACGCCCTCGCTCTCGCGGATCGGATCGAGCTTCTTGGCCTGCGGCCTGGTGCCGTTGATGTACGCCACGATGTAGACCTTGCCGGTCTCCTTGAGCGTGACGATGCGGGCGAGGTCGTCGGTGCACGCGGCGACCCTCGGCGCGCAGAACCAGTGGATGACAACCTTGCCCGCCGCGTCGCTCGCCGCCGGCACGTCGTAGAGCCAGTCGAGCTTGGGCCGGCCGGGGCCGCCATCGAGCGCGAAGGCGTCACCGGCGGCGGGGAGAGCCGCAGGCGCCGGCTTGGTCAGCGCCGGCTTGGTCAGCGCCGGCTTGGTCGGCGCCGGCTTGGTCGGCGCTGCTTTGTCGCCCGGCTCGGTCGGCGCCGGTTTGGTCGGCGCTGGTTTGTCGCCCGGCTCGGTCAGCGCCGGCTTGTCGCCCGGCTGGGTGACGGGCTGGGCGTGGGCCGCGCCGATGCCGGCGCCCAGAGCTGCGGCGATGACGAATCGATGCATGGGCGCGAACATAGACGATCTGGCAGGCAGCAATTCACCGAGATCGCCAGATCGGCGCGTCAGCTGCCGCCCATGAAGTAGAGGAAGACCGACGCGAACACGGCGACCAGCGCCTCGCCCGCAATCAGCCCCGACGCGAGCGGCAGCATGTACACGTCGGCCGACGACTTCCACCGGGTCTCCCAGACCCGGGAGACCACGCCGCCGAGGAACATCGTGAACACGACGCTGAACGGCACGAGGATGCCCATGCCGATGCCCGTGGCCGACGGCACGTAGCGCCGCATGCCCGGGAGGCTCTCGACCACCGTGAGCACCACGCCGAGCACCGCGAAGATCAGCAGCGCCCACAGCGCCGAGGTCGGCAGCGCGTGGACGCCGTCCTTGAGGATCTGCGCGAACCCGGCCCACTTGTTGGAGATCGGCGAGGTCAGGAGCGCCTTGGTGACCTTGCCGGTCACCGGGTCGGTGGTGTCGTAGATGCCGTAGCTCTTGACCAGGACCGGGTAGATCAGCGACACGGCGGCGGCGCCGATCGGCACCGCCATCAGCTGCATGATCGTGATGTTGCGCGGCTTGCTGCCGATGAGGTAGCCGGCCTTGTAGTCCTGCATGATCGCCTGCGACGACTCGGCGATCGTGCCGGTCGTGCCGCTCGCGACCATGTTCGCGGCGATGTTGCCCGGCGCGAGCACCGCGAACACGCCCTGCATCATGTTCGACACCGCGCTGATCGGCCCCCAGTTGGTCTCGCCGAGGACGCGCAGCCCGACGAGCATCAGCGGCAACGACAGCACGATCGCCGAGGCGGTGATCCACACCGGCATGTCGAGCACCACCGCCTGCACGATGCACAGCGCGATCGCGCTGACCGCGATGCCGGGCACCACGAACGACAGCGGCATCTCGCTCGAGCCGATCCGCGCCGTGCGCAGGCTGCGGAACGTCTCGACGAGCAGGCGCCAGCGCAGCGCCAGCGCGGTCAGGCCGCCGGCGACGAGCATGCCGGTCGCGGGCCACATCACCCAGAACAGCACCTCGTTGCGGGTCGGCGTGTCGGTCGCGACCATCAGGGGGCCCGCCGCCTCGGCGCCCGCCGTGACGTGGTGGAGCGTGGCGCCGTACTTGACCAGGAAGTACGGCGCGACGATCCAGGCCAGCGCGCCGCCGATCAGCATGCTGAGCGTGATGCGGAACCCGACGATCACGCCCGAGCCGATGCTGAGCAAGCTGTAGGACACGCCGACCGCGAGGTTGGCGAGGATCACGCCGTGCACGACCGGCGCGACCGTGCCCTGGGCGCCGAGCTCCTCGGTCACGCGGCGCAGCAGGACCCACGGGGCGTCGAAGCTCTCCGGGACGCTGGGCACCCAGCCGCCGAACAGGTTGCGCAGGTGCGGGACCAGCTTGGCGTCCTCGCGAAACACCATCAGCACCGCCGACAGCGCGGCGCCCCACATCACGGCCTTGAACGCGCGCAGCGCGTTGCGCCGGACCGCCGGGCTGGCCTCGCGCGGCGGGTCGAGCACGATCACGGTCTCGGCGGCCGCCGTGCCGTCCGGGTAGGCGAGCTTCTCGTCGACCACGAAGTGCCGGCGCAGCGGCACCGCCAGCAGCACGCCGAGCGTGCACGCGGTCGCCAGCCACAGGAACGACGCCATCGGCGTCAGCCGGATTCCGAGCGCGCCATGGGTGTTGTGGTGCAGGAGATCGAACGCGCCGAGCAGCACGCACATGAACGCGGTCTGCGCGCCGCTCGTCCCCGCAGCCTCGACCAGATTGTTCTGCCAGCGGTCGTAGTGCTTGCCACCGCCGAGATCGAGGAGGCGCAGGAACAGGAAGCCGAGGAACGCCGCGACCACCGAGACGTTGGGCCCGAAGCCGAGCTTGAGCACCATGTACGGGTACGTCACGCCCATGATCATGGCGACGACGATGCCGGCGATCGTCGACTTCACGGTGAGCCGGCCCTTGAGGTCGGCGAAGCGCTCGAGCAGCGGGACCTCGGTCGCGCCGGCAGGCGGAACGCCCTCGCTGCCGAGCGCCTTGAGCTCGTCCTTGAGCAGCTTCGCCTCGGGGACCTCGAGATCCGGCTCTTCGTGGCTCACGACCGGGTGATAACACGGCGGTGCGAGGCAGCCTCGACAACCTGAGGCGGCATCGTCGCCGCGCCGCGGCAGACCGAGTGGTTGCGTCGATCGCCACCGAGCGGCCGCGCTCGGGTGGATGGCGCCGGCGAGCAGAGTCCCGCCAGACCCAGCGGGTCCGGATCTGGCGCGCCGTGCCCGGCGGTTGCGTCCGGCCGGGGCGAGCTTGCCGCTGTCCGCGCCGAGCTCGCGAAGCTGCCCGCCTGCGGCGCGTTCGACGTGCGACGGCATACGTCGGTCGCCACCCCACGCGATGTACGTCTCGCGCCACCACGAAGGCTCGTACCCGGATGGCCCGGGTGGCGAGCATCACGCCACGGCGCAGGCAGGCCTGGCTACCGTCGCGACCGCGTCATCGGCAAGAACGAACCCGCGGCCTGCGCGTGGCAGGCGCGTGCCGCTGTCCGCCCCGGGCTCGCGAAGCTGCCCGTCTGCCGGCGCGTTCGACGTGCGACGGCACACGTCGGTCGCCACCCGCGCGCACGATGTACCCGGATGGCCCGGGCGTTCGGTGGCAAGCATCACGCCGCTGTGCAAGCGGGGCAGCGGGGCCGTCTGACAGCCTCGTCCACACGACGCCGACGCGCGCGGTGGCGGCTGGACGGTGGTCGGCGGCGCGGCGCGCCGGCTCGAGCTCTTGAGGAGGCGCTCGGCGGCCGTGCAGTACCCGTCGTCATGTCCCTGCGCGG
>DASWRS010000185.1:0-15126 GCA_036403075.1 Kofleriaceae bacterium | reverse complement strand
GCTGGGGCCTGCGCGAGCTCGGACGGCTACGCGGTCATCACCGTGGACGCCCGGCCCGCCGTGCACGACGCCCGGTCGCTCACCGTGTCGCTGACGAACGCCGGCACCACACGGATGGACAGCCTCCCGCTGCGCGAGCAGCCGTTCCCGGTGACGTTCAGCATCTCGGCCCCCGGGCGCACCGGCGACCTCGCGATCGCGATCGACGCGATCGACGCCGCCGGCCTGGTCGTCGGCCACGGCAGCGCGGCGACCACGGTCGAGGCGAACGCCGCCGGGGTCCTGCTCGAGTCCACCGACTTCGTGGTCAACACCGACTACGCCGGCGATCAGTACCCGTCGAGCGACTTCGAGGCCGTCGGGTTCCAGGTCGCCGCGCTGCCCGACGGTACGTGGACCACGGCGTACCGCGACTCATGCCCGTCGAGCTCGTGCAGCCTCTATGCGCGGCGGTTCGACAAGCTCGGCAGGCCGGTGCAGACCCAGGCCGCCGCCGGGACCAACGCGTTCCCGCTGACCGTCCGGCCCACGACCTCCGCGAGCACCCCGGCGATCGCCGCCGGCGCGACCACCACGATCGCGGTGTGGGACTTCTACGACGTCTCGGGCACCGCGACCGGCGTCGCTTGCCGGACGCTCGACACCGGCGGCCGCGCCGGCCCCGATCAGATCTCGCTCGCCACCGAGTCCGCCGACGTGGTCGCGGTCGCCGCCGTCGCCGGGGACGCGTTCGTCGCCAGCTGGACCGCGCTGGTGTCCCCCGCGGCGATCCACGCCGTGTTCATCAAGCCGGACTGCACCGCGGCGACCAGCGTGCTGACCGTCTCGACGCTCACCGGCACCGTGCACCGCAGCTCGGTCGCGAGCGCCGGCGATCGCGTGCTGTTCGCCTGGATCACCGATGGCAGCCTGCACACCCGGATCGCGTCGACCGCCGGCGTGTTCTCGACTGCCGACACCGTGCTGGTGCCGGCGACCGCGACCGAGCAGGTCGAGCACGCCCGGGTCGTGCCGGCCTCCGGCGGCGGCTTCGTGATCGCCGTGCGCTGGGCGCAGAAGACCACGGCCGATGGTCCCGGCCGGATCGAGCTCTACCGGGTCACCGCCACCGGCGCGCTGGCCGGACCGGCGACGCTGGTCACCGACCGCAGCGGCTCGGACTTCGACAACAGCGAGTCGTTCGCCGCGGTGCGCCGGAGCGACGGGACGGTGCTAATCGCGTGGCACACCTGCGGCCCGCTCGGCGATGACAGCATGTGCGGCGTGTTCGGCCGGACGATGCGCGACACCGGGGAGGCGATCAGCAACGTGTTCACGATCCCGACCACGACGCTCGGCGACCAGAAGCGGCCCTCGGTGGCCGCGCTGCCCGACGCGTTCGTCGCCGTCTGGGCCGACGCCAGCGCGAAGCCGCCCGACGTCGCCGGCCAGAGCGTCCGCGCCCGGATCTTCTATCCGACCGCCCCCGGGCCGACCGCCCCCGCCCCGACCGCCCCCGCCCCGACCGCCCCCGCGGCGCCGTGATCCGGCGGCCGGCTCAGCCGCCGGCCTCGTCGTCGGCGCGGTGGTCGATGCCGAGCGCGCGCATCTTCTTGTACAGGTGGCTGCGCTCGAGCTGGAGCTCGCGCGCGGTGTTCGACACGTGGTGGTCGTTGGCCTCGAGCGCGGCCATGATGATCTCGCGCTCGGCCGCGGCGACCAGGTCCTTGAACGGCGTGCCGCGCACGAACTCGGACTTGACCGCCTTGACCCGCGGCAGCGCGTCGCCGACGTCGGCCTCGGTGATCACCTCGGCGTCGCCGGTCAGGATCGCGAGCCGCTCGACCACGTTCTTGAGCTCGCGGACGTTGCCCGGCCAGTCGTGCTGCATGATCAGCGTCATCGCCGACGACGCGACCCGCTTGTGCCGGCGATCGTTGTCGATGCACACCTGGTCGATCATGTGCTCGACCAGCACCGGGATGTCCTCGCGCCGGGCGCGCAGCGGCGGCAGCTCGATCGGCACCACCGCGAGCCGGTAGTACAGGTCCTCGCGGAACCGCCCGGCGGCGATCTCGGCGTGCAGGTCCTTGTTGGTCGCTGCCACGACCCGGACGTCGACCTTGATCGTCTCGCCGCCGCCCACCCTCTCGAGCTCGTTCTCCTGCAACACCCGCAACACCTTGGCCTGGGCGCTGGGGTTCATGTCCCCCACCTCGTCGAGAAACAGCGTGCCGCCATCGGCGAGCTCGAATTTTCCACGCCGCTGCTGCGTCGCACCGGTGAAGGCGCCCTTCTCGTGACCGAACAGCTCGCTCTCGATCAGCTCGCTCGGGATCGCCGCGCAGTTGAGCTTGATGAACGGACCATCGGCCCGCTTGCTGTGCTCGTGGATCGCGCGCGCGACCAGCTCCTTGCCGGTGCCGTTCTCGCCGGTGATCAGCACCCGCCCCGTGCTCGGCGCGGTCTTGGCGACCTTGTCGAAGATCGCGCGCATCGCGGCGCCCTTGCCGATCATCGCGAAGTCGGACTTCGTCCGCCGGCGCAGCCGCGCGTTCTCGTGGCGCAGCCGCGCGAACGACAGCGCGTTCTGCACGGTCAGGAGCAGCTTGTCGCCCGACAGCGGCTTCTCGATGAAGTCGTGGGCGCCCGCCTTGGTCGCCGACACCGCGGTCTCGATGGTCGCGTTGCCGGACATCATCACGACCACGGTCTCGGGCCGCGCCGCCCGGATCTTCGGCAGCACATCGAGCCCGCTCTCGCCGGGCATCATCACATCGAGCAGCACCAGGTCGATGTCGTTGTCGGCGAGCTTGGCCAGGCCGCTCGCCCCGTTGCCGGCGACCTCCACGACGTAGCCCTCGAGCTCGAGCGACCGCCGCACGGTCGTGAGGATGTTGGGCTCGTCGTCGATGACCAGGAGCGTGCTGCGCGCCATCGCCCGGTAAGCTATCACGACGCGGAAATTGACTAACGTGCCGAAGGCATTTAGGTTCCAGACCATGCATCGCTCGTTCTCGGCTCCTGGCAGCGGCCTTGCCCTCGCGGTGGTCGCCCTGGGCGTCTGCCTCCTCGCAGCGAGCTGCGGCGGCCCCTCCCAGAAGCCCGGGTGCAAGTCCGACAAGGACTGCAAGAACCACACGGTCTGCGCCGCAGGGAAGTGCGTCGAGTGCACCGAGGACGCCCAGTGCGGCCCCGGCAAGCACTGCACCGCCAACGCCTGCGTCGCCGCGCCCGAGTGCCTGGACGACAAGCAGTGTCCGGCCGGCCAGGTCTGTCAGGCCGGCAAGTGCAAGGCCTGCGCGTCCGACGCCGAGTGCGGGCCGGGCGGCATGTGCGAGGCCGGGGCATGCAAGGGGTCCAAGCCCTGCACCAAGGACGACCAGTGCGCCGACGACGAGGACTGCGCCGGCGGGTTCTGCCGCAAGGCAGGCGGCGCCAGCGCCGGCGACGCGACCTGCACGCTGTCCACCGTGTACTTCGCGTTCGACGACTCGACGGTCGCCGCCAGCGAGCGCGACCGGCTCGCGGCCAACGTCGCGTGCATCGAGAAGACCCGTGGCAAGAACGTCTTCCTGTTCGGCCACACCGATTCGTCGGGGACCGAGGAATACAACATCGCGCTGTCGGAGCGCCGCGCTCAGGCGGTCGCCGACTACATGGCGCGGCTCGGCACCGATCCGGCCCGGATGCAGGTCGTCCCCAAGGGCGAGACCCAGCCGACCGGTCTGGGCGACGACAAGGATCGCCGCGTCGAGCTCCAGTGGCACTAAGGAGGTACTCGTGAACAAGCTGCTGTCATCGATGACGATCGCGCTCTCGGCGTCCGGCTGCTTCTGGGTCACCACCAAGAGCGAGGGTGAGACGCTGCGCAAGGACCTGACGCTGGTCCAGAGCCGGCTCGACGCCAAGGAGAAGACGCTCGACGGGCAGATCGCCGAGCTCCAGAAGGTGCTCGAGGACGCGACCAAGGTGCTCAAGCGCAACAGCGCCGACATCGGCGCCGACGTCGAATCGCTGCGCGGCGAGGTCCGCACCGCCAACGGCCTGGTCACCTCGATCAACAACTCGATCGCCGAGCTCAAGCAGGCGTTCGACACCTACCGCAAGGGCAACGACGCCCGGCTCGACGCGATCGAGCAGCGCGTCGTCCAGATCGAGAGCGGCAAGCCGACCGCGAGCAGCTCGCCCGAGGAGCTGTGGAAGCTCGGCACCGCGGCGTTCGAGGCCGCGCGCTACAACGAAGCGATCGAGATCTTCAAGCGGCTGACCCAGACCTACCCGACCCACGAGCGCGCCGACGACGCGGTCTACTTCCGTGGCCAGTCCTATACCAACCTCAAGGACTGGGACCACGCGATCGGGGTCTACCAGCAGCTCTACGACAAGTACCCCGACAGCTCGCTCGCCGACGACGGCCTCTACTTCGCGGCGACGGCGGCCCAGCAGCTCAAGAACTGCACCGAGGCCCGCACCTACCTCGACCTGGTCAAGAAGAAGTACCCCAAGTCCAACGTGGCCAGGCAGGTCGAGGCGCTCGACAAGACTCTCAAGGCCGATCTCAAGAACAAGACCAAGTGCACGTCGTAGAAAGGGACGTTCCCGTCCCCTTTGGACCGGCAAAGCCGGTCCAGAGACCCTCCGCGCGTCGCGTCGCGCGGCCCTGCACCTGATGGCTCTGCGCTGACCTTCACTTCGCGCCTGGCCCTCTTCTCCTCACTCTTGGCGTCGCCGGAGCCGGTCCAGAGGCCGCTCCGCGCGTCGCGTCGCGCGGCCCTGCACCTCGGGCTCTGCGCTGACCTTCACTTCGCGCCTGGCCCCGCTCTGAGAGCGCGGGTTACTTGCCGCCGATCTTCTGGAACTGCTCGAGCCCGTCCGGCTTGAGCTCGTACTTGGGTGCCAGCTTCGAGTGGCACTGGTTGCAGCTCTTGATCTTCTTCTCCTTCATGAACGCCTTCATCGCGTCCTTGGCCGCCTTCTGCCCGCCCTTGGTGCACGCCTGCTTGACGAGCTCGGTCTTGAAGTCGGTGTGAACGCAGGCGGCCGCGGCCGGAGCGTCGTCGGCCGACGCGGTGAGCGCTGCGAACGTGAACACGCCCGCGATCGACAGGATGCTGGCAAACAATCCGAGCTTGGACATGGAGAGAAGATCCTTGGTTGCAGGTACTATCTTCGACGGTGGTGCGGTCTGGCTATTCAGCCACCACCCACCGTCGGCGCATCCTGAACCAGGCCGGTATCGATCGCAATTCGCAAGTCGCCCGCGTGGCGAACTGCCCCGCGCGGTCAGATCGGCACAGCGTCGTCGCACCCGGTCGCGCTAGGCCCGTGGCCGGGCGAACTGCCGCGCGGCGTCGCGCGGATCACGCGCGTGGTTGACCGCGCCGATCGCGCACAGCGCATGCGCACCGGTGCGATACACACCGCCGGCCTGCGCCGCGGTGATCCCGCCGATCGCCACCACCGGACGCCCCGCCGCCTCGGCGACCGCCGCGCGCAGCCCGTCGAGCCCGACGACCGGATCCGGGCGCTCCTTGGTCTGCGTCGTGAACACCGGGCCAAAGCCGAGGTAATCGGCGCCCCCGGCGCAGGCGGCCCGGACCTGGGCGAGGTTGTGGGTCGAGACCCCGATCCACAGCTCGGGGGCGATGCGGCGGGCGTCGTCGAGCGCGACGTCGGTCTGGCCCAGGTGCACGCCGTCCGCGTCGGCCGCGAGCGCGACGTCGATCCGGTCGTTGACGATCAGCGCCGCGCCGGCGTCATCGCAGATCCGCCGCGCCATCCGCGCGATCCGGACCAGCTCGCCGGCATCGCACGGCCCCGAGCGCGCCTTGATCCGGACCTGGAGCACGCGCGCCTCGGCGACCAGCGCGCGGGCGAGCGCCTCGTCGTCGCGATCGAGCACCGCGTAGAACCCGCTGATCGCATCGCGCACGCTCATCCTGCCGCTCCTGCCTCTATCGCATCTGGAGCTCGAGCTGCTCGAGCTCGCGCGCCTTGTCACGCAGCGCCGCCGCGCGCTCGAATTCGAGGTCGGCGGCGGCTTGCTTCATCTCGCCGCGCAGCTTCTCGATCGCCTGGCGCAGCGAGCCCAGGTCGTCGATCTTGCGCAGGTCGATCCCGGCGATCGCCGCGAGCCCCGCCGCCTGCGCCCCGCGCCGGCCCTTCTGCGGCAGCGGCTCGGCGACTTGCATCTCCATGATCGCGCGGCTCGCCGATCTGGGCACGATGCCGTGCTCCTGGTTGAACGCCTGCTGCACCGCCCGGCGGCGGTTGGTCTCGCCGAGCGCGAGCTTGATCGACTCGGTCTCCTTGTCGGCGTAGAGCAACACCTTGCCGTGCAGGTTGCGCGCCGCGCGGCCGATGGTCTGGATCAGCGACCGCTCGCTGCGCAGGAAGCCTTCCTTGTCGGCGTCGAGGATGCCGACGAGCGACACCTCCGGGATATCGAGCCCCTCGCGCAAGAGGTTGATGCCGACCAGCACGTCGAACTCGCCGCGCCGCAGGTCGCGGATGATCTGGATGCGCTCGAGCGTGTCGACGTCGGAGTGCAGGTAGCGCACCCGGACGCCGATCTCGCGGTAGTACTCGGTCAGATCCTCGGCCATCCGCTTGGTCAGCGTGGTGACCAGCACGCGATCACCGGCGCCGACCCGCTCGCGGATCTCGGCGAGCAGGTCGTCGACCTGGTGCGCGACCGGGCGGACCAGGACCACGGGATCGAGCAGGCCGGTCGGCCGGATGATCTGCTCGACCACCACGCCTCCGGCCTGCGCCAGCTCCCAGTCGGCCGGCGTCGCCGACACGTAGATCGTCTGGTGCGCGCGCGCCCGCCACTCGTCGAACCGCAGCGGCCGGTTGTCGAGCGCGCTCGGCAGCCGGAACCCGAACTCGACCAGCGTCTCCTTGCGCGAGCGGTCGCCGTTGTACATCGCGCCGATCTGCGGCACGGTCTGGTGCGACTCGTCGATGATCAGCAGGTAGTCATCGTCGAAGTAGTCCATCAGCGTCGGCGGCGGCTCGCCCACCGAGCGCCCGGTGAGGTGCCGCGAGTAGTTCTCGATCCCCGAGCAGAACCCCATCTGCTCGATCGACTCGAGATCGTACATCGTGCGCTGCTCGAGCCGCTGGCGCTCGAGCAGCTTGCCCTGCTGCGACAGCACCTCGAGCTGGTGCTTGAGCTCCTCGCGGATCGTCTGCACCGCGCGCCGCATGGTCTCGTCGGGGGTGGCGTAGTGCGAGGCCGCGAACACCACGGCGCGATCGAGCTTGCGCTTGATGCCGCCGCGCAGCGGGTCGATCTCGCTCATCGCCTCGACCTGATCGCCCCACCACTCGATCCGGATCGCGGTGTCGGCCTCGTACGCCGGGAAGATCTCGACGGTGTCGCCGCGGACCCGGAACGTGCCGCGGTGGAAGTCGATGTCGTTGCGCTCGTACTGCAGCTCGATCAGCCGGCGCAGCACGCTGTCGCGGTCGATCGAGGTGCCGACGTCGATCTCGCAGGTCATCGTCGCGTAGGTCTCGCGCGCGCCGATGCCGTAGATGCACGACACCGAGGCGACGATGATCACGTCGCGCCGCGACAGCAGCGCGAACGTCGCCGCATGGCGCATCCGGTCGATCTCCTCGTTCACGATCGAGTCCTTCTCGATGAACGTGTCGGTCGATGGGACGTAGGCCTCGGGCTGGTAGTAGTCGTAGTAGCTGACGAAGTAGTGCACCGCCGCCTCGGGGAACAGCTCCTTGAACTCGCCGTAGAGCTGGGCCGCGAGGATCTTGTTGTGCGCGATGATCAGGGTCGGCCGGTCGACCGCCGCGATCACGTTGGCGATCGAGAACGTCTTGCCCGAGCCGGTGATCCCGAGCAGGACCTGGGCCTCGTCGCCGCGCTCGAGCCCCGCGACCAGCTCGCTGATCGCCTTGGGTTGATCGCCGGCGGGCTGGTACGGCGACACCAGCTTGAACCCGGCGTTACCCCGGCGCGCGCGGCCCGCCGGACCACCCGCCGGCGATCCCGGGCGCGCCGCCACGACCGGCGTGACATCGACCCGGCCGCCGCGGGTCTTGCGGGGCAGCGCCGGCGCGGCCCCGCCGGAGGCACCGTCGCCCGGGGCCTTGGCCTTCTTGCGGTAGCTCGTCGGCACGGCGTCCACTCTAGCCTGGATCGCGGACCCGGCGAGGTCACCGGCGCCGCGGGCTGGATCGGATGTTTGTCCCATGGGTCTGGACCTTGGACCGCGGCCGTGACAGCCTTTTGTCAGCTTTCATGCGAAAGAAGTCCCGACTGTTCGCGCTCGCCGAGGCCCTGCGCGCCCGGCGAACCGGGGTGACCGCGCAGGAGCTCGCCGACCGCTTCGGCGTCACGCTGCGCACGATCTACCGCGACCTCCAGGCGCTGCAGGACGCCGGCATGCCGATCCGCGCCGATCGGGGCCGCGGCGGCGGCTACGCGCTCGACAAGACCTACCAGCTGCCGCCGGTCAACTTCACCGCGCGCGAGGCCGCGCTGCTGGTCGTGCTGGCACGCCTGGCCACCGAGCAGCGGCTGATCCCGTTTCCGGCGGCGATCGAGCGCGCCGCCGACAAGGTCAAGTCGGCGCTGTCGACCTCGGCCCAGCGCGAGCTGCTCCAGCTCGTCGGCGAGCTCCAGCTCGTCGGCGTCCCGGCGCTGCCGGTGCCGGCGACGATCCAGGCCGCGGTCGAGACCGCCTGGTTCGAGTCGCGCGCGCTGCGGATCGTCTACGCCAAGGCCAGCGGCCACGCCAGCCCGCGCCTGGTCCGGATCAGGAACCTGGTGTTCGACCGCCAGGTCACCCTGCTCAACTGCATCGACCTCGAGACCGGCAGCGATCGCCAGTTCCGGCTCGACCGCATCGAGCAGGCGCAGGTCATGGACTCGCAGCCGAGCTAAACATGGTCGCGTTGATCGGGAGCTATCTGGGATCGACCGCGCGACGCGACGCGCGGAGGGGTGAATGGCCCGGCTGCGCCGGGCCAAAGGGGGCGGGCAAGCCCCTAGAGATCGAGCGATCACCGCCGGCGGTATCGGATCCGCCAGATCGGAAGCCCGGTCTCCTCGGCGTTCTGCTCGCGCCACGACCGCACCCCGTAGGGGTTGCCGCCGCGCCAGAACGACCACTCGCCGGCGAGGTTGGCGAACCGCTCGTCGCGCTCGAACGTCGCCATCGCATCGAGCGCGATGTCCCAGACGTCGCTCTGCACGAACACGTCGGCGCCGGGCCGCGCCACGCCGGCGATCCCGGCGGCCAGCGCGGCGTCGACCATCCGGCGCTCGTGATGCCGGCGCTTGAACCACGGATCGGGGAAGTTGACGTACACGCGGTCGACCGATCCCGGCGGAAAGATCTCGGCCATGTGCAGCTGCGCCTGGCAGAACACCGCGTGCACCGGCACGCCGAGCGACCGCGCGCGCCGGTTGACCAGCTTGACCAGGTCCTCGCGGATCTCGAGCCCAACGTACCGGCGCGCCGGATCGGCCGCGGCGCGCTCGAACAGGAACTGGGCATCGGCGCAGCCGATCTCGAGCTCGATCGGGCGGCCGTCGATCACCGGGCGCTCGCCGCGAAACTGCGCGAAGTGCACCTGGTGGGGATTGACGTGCTGCCGGATCCGCACGCTTCCCCAGCTACACGAAGCAGGCGTCGAGCGCGAGCACGCCGAACTGACGCACGTTGAGCGGCGATGGCACACCGTCGAGCTCGGCGCGATCGACCCAGCGCCAGGCCGCGAACTCGTCGTTGGGCACGACCTCGGCGCCGGCGGCGACCTCGGTCACGAACACGAAGTTCATGTGCACGCCCTTCTCGCCCGCGGGGTGCTCCTCGTAGCCCAAGAGGCCGGCCGGCACGCCGTCGAGCGCTCCCGCGAGCGGCCGGAACCGCCCCGCCAGCCCGGTCTCCTCGCGCAGCTCGCGGTGCGCGGCCTCGAGCGGCGTCTCGCCGGCCTCGAGCTCGCCCCCGATCGGCAGCCACGTGCGCAGCCGGCGATGCTCGATCACGAGCACGCGGTCGCCCCGGCGGGCGTACACCGCGACCGAGAACGCCCGCCGCAGGGCCGGCTCGTTGCCCGGGGTCACGGCAGGACCTCGAAGTCGAGCGCGTTGGACGACCGCTCGGCGACGGTCACGATCACCGCGGTCGAGCCCACCGGCGCCGCGTCCGGGATCAGGATCTGCGCGGCGGTGTCCTCGTAGCCCACGACGATCGCGCGCACCATCGGTGGGTCCAGGCCGAGCTCGACCGCGCCGGCGGCCCGCGCGCAGTCGGCGTGGACCCCGCACAGCCGCGACCCGGTGACCGTCACGGTGGCACCACGGCGAGCCGCCGCCGGGGTCACCGCGACCAGCCGCGGTCCGCCATCGTCGGCGCATCCACCCAGGGCGACCAGGCCTCCGAGCACCGCGCCGACCGCGCCGGCGGCACCCGCGCCCGCCACCCGGGCCGGGGTCACTTCGGGACCTTCTCCCAGTCCGCCAGGAACTTCGCGAGCCCGGCGTCGGTCAGCGGGTGCTTGCATAGCTGGAGCAGCACCGAGAGCGGACAGGTCGCGACGTGGGCGCCCATCATCGCGGCCTCGTGGACGTGCATCGGATGCCGGACCGAGGCGACCAGGACTTCGGTCTCGAATGCATAATTATCGTAAATCTGCACGATCTCGCCGATCAGCTGCATGCCGTTGGTCGAGACGTCGTCGAGCCGGCCGACGAACGGCGAGATGTACGTGGCGCCCGCCTTGGCCGCGAGCAGCGCCTGAGTGGCCGAGAAGCACAGCGTGACGTTGGTCTTGATGCCCTCCGCCGCGCACGTCCGCACCGCCTTCATCCCTTCGGCAAGCATCGGGATCTTGACCACGATGTTGTTGCGAAGCGCCGCATAGTCGCGGGCTTCCCGCATCATGTCCTCGTAGGTCGTACTGATCACCTCGGCCGAGACGGGCCCCTGGACCACGTCGCAGATCTCGAGGAGCACGTCCCGGAACTTGCGCCCGGTCCGGGCGACCAGGGATGGGTTGGTGGTGACCCCGTCGACCAGGCCCATGGCGGCGGCCTCGCGGATTTCCTTGATATCTGCGGTGTCGATGAAGAACTTCATGGCGGACCTCCGTTGCACCGTAGCCGACGAGGACGTAGCGTGCCGGCGCCGGGCACTCTACGAGCCGGGCCAGCACGTTTCAACCCATGCACCCAGTTCCGATCGGCACTGTCAACATCCCCGAGCGTATCGAGCGCGAGCGGTACTTTCAGGAACTCCCGTACCTCGAGCTCTCGGCGCTGTTTGCCGGCCCGCTCAAGGCCGCCGCGCTCGGCCGCTGGAAGGAGCTCGCTCCCCCCGGCAGCCTGGGGCTGGTCGCGCCGTGGGTGCTCACCCAGCGCAAACCGCCCCGCGTCGACCGGCTGTGGCATCACGACGCCACCGTCGGGGACTTTCGGGACAGCGCGCTGGGCCGCTCGGCCCTGGCGATGTTCCGGGACGCCGTGACCGGGCTGGCCGCCGGCCGGGCGATCTTCGCCTCCCCCGCCCTGTTCGCGCCATCGCTGGCCAACCGCGACCAGTTGCGCCGATTCTTCGCCGAGGTCGCCACCGAGGAGGCGGTCGGGGCGCCGCGGGTCTGGATTCCCGATGGGCTATGGGAGCCCCGGGCCGCGGTCGCCTTCGCCGGCGAGCTCGGCGTGACCTGCGCGATCGATCCCCTGGTCCACGACCCGGGCCGGCCGGCCGAGGTCTACGAGGATCTCGAGGCGCAGTCCCTGTACTTCCGGATCACCGGGCTGGGGCGGGCGGGCTCGATCCGGAGCGAGAAGCTCGAGGACCTGGCGGCGCTGGTCGAGCACTACCAGGGCATCGCACTGACCGTTGCATTTGCCTCGCCGGCGCGGTGGCAAGACGCCCGCAATTTCAAGAAACTGCTGGAGGGGTCAGCGTCGTGAGAGAACCGTGGAAGGTCAGGCGCTCAGAACACGAAGGTCGCGACGGGGATGGGGAGCTCGCCGGACTTTTTCGGAAGCTCCGCCGCGACGCGAGGCGGTGCCGGGGTCCGGGCGCGCTCGACCATCTGAATGATCGGCTCGGACCGCCGGGTCGCGACGGCCACCGTCTTCTTTGTGCGACTTCCGTTGCCCTTTCGCGCCGCTGGGCGCGCAGTCATCACCTTGGATCGCATTCAAACTCCCCGGGAATTCTGTTCGGTTCCGACTCTACGGATCCGATGAATCCACTGTCAATGTAGGCAATCTCATTCCTTTACATCGGTCTGCGAGCGCCGTATAAAGACGCCGCTTTCCCAGGAGTTACATAGATTTATGGATGCCAACGGCGGTATCGAGCTCACGTTGCTGCAAGGTGCCCCACTACAGGCACACGTCGATCTATTTGCGTTTACTACATTCGGCGATCCAGGCAAGGACTCCATTTTCAAGTCGGTCGATTCCGCGCTGAACGGCGTGCTGTCCGACGTCGCAAAGTCCGAGTCGTTCGATGGAAAGACCGGGCAATCGATCGTCGTTCATACCCACGGAAGAATCCCGGCGAAGCGGATTCTGGTGGTCGGCGCCGGCGTGAAGGCCGAGTTCACGAACCCGCACATACGCGATATTGCCGCGACGGTCGCGCACGCCGCCAACAAGGCGAGCGCCGCCACCGTGGCGTTCCTGCTCCCCGGCCTGGGCGCCAATCGCGAGCAGCCGCTCGTCCAGTTCACGGCCGAAGGCGTCCACCTGGGGACCTACAAGTTTGGCCGATACCTGACCGGCGAGGACCACAAGCGCCCGATGGCACTCAAGAGCTTCGGGATCTTCACCGAGGCCAAGGGCAAGAAGCCGCTCGCAGCGCAGGGCAAGGCGTTCACCGCGGCCGTGACGCGCGGCACGCAGATCGCGCAGGCGGTCAACCATGCCCGCGACCTGATCAACGAGCCCGCGGCCATCGTCACGCCGACCGCCCTGGCCAGCGACGCGCAGGCGATCGCCCGGAAGCACAAGGGCACGGTGAACGTCATCGTGCTTGATGCCAAGAAATGCCAGGAGCTCGGGATGGGGATGTTCCTGGCCGTGGGCCAGGGCTCGGACCAGGAGCCGCGCTTCATCCACATGACGTACAAGCCCGCGAAGAAGCCGAAGAAGCGGCTGTGCTTCATCGGCAAGGGCATCACCTTCGACTCCGGCGGCTACTCGCTCAAGCCGTCGCAGGCGATGGAGGACATGAAGGTCGACATGTCCGGCGCCGCGGCCGTCATCTCGGCGATGGACGCGATCGCGACCCTGGGCTCGGAGCACGAGGTCCACGTGCTCGCCGCGTGCTGCGAGAATCTGGTGTCCGGCCGCGCCTACAAGCTCGGCGACGTCCTGATCTCGATGGACGGGACCACGGTGGAGATCAACAACACCGACGCCGAAGGCCGGCTGACGCTCGGTGACGCGATCACCTACGCGCGCACCAAGATCCAGCCCGACGAGCTGTTCGACTTCGCGACCCTGACCGGCGCCTGCATGGTCGCGCTCGGGCCGTACACGGCGGGAGTGATGTCGGACCACGAGAGCCTGGTCCGCAGCTGGCTCGCCACCGCCGAGCGCACCGGCGAGGACATGTGGCGGCTGCCGCTCACCTCGCGGCTGCGGGAGCAGCTCAAGAGCCCGATCGCCGACATGCGGAACACCGGTGACCGCTTTGGCGGCGCGATCACCGCGGGTCTGTTCCTGAAGACGTTCGCCAAGGACACGCCCTGGGTCCACGTCGACATCGCCGGCCCGGCCTCGCTGTCGACCACGCGCCCGTCGCAGCCCAAGGGCGGGACCGGCTTCGCCGTGACGACGATCGTCGAGTACGCGACCCGGGCCTGAAGCCAACCCGAACGCTTACATACACCCCTAGGAAGTTCACTGGCGTTGGGAGCTACCTTACGTAACTTGCATGCCATATCAGGCAGTTAACTATGCGAGTTGTTTGACATCCGAGAACTTTCCTGCTATCGTACGATCTGTTGGAGCCCTGACTTGAAACAGCAATTCGCAGTCGGCGACAAGGCCGTCTATCCAGTTCACGGGGTAGCGGAGGTGATGGCGCTCGAACAGCGCGACATCGGAGGCAACAAGACCTCCGTGTATATCCTCAAGGTCCTCGACACGGGCCTCAAGATCATGGTGCCCACGAGCAACGCCGGATCGGTGGGTCTGCGCGACCTGATCACCGCCAAGCAGGTCAAGGAGGTCTACTCGATCCTCAAGTCGCGCGATATCCCGCGCGACACCCAGACCTGGAACCGGCGCTACCGCGAGTACATGGAGAAGATCAAGACCGGCAGCGTGTTCGAGATCGCCGAGGTCCTCCGCGACCTCTGCGTGCTGCGGCTCACCAAGGAGCTGTCGTTCGGCGAGCGCAAGATGCTCGACACGGCGCGCGGCCTGCTGATCAAGGAGCTCGCGATCGCCAAGGGCGTCGGCGAGGACAAGATCAGCACCGAGATCGACGCGATCTTCGCCCCCGCAGCAGCCTAGCCCGCTGGGCAGCGGCGCCCCGGGCGCCGCTCAGTACCGCAGGAACACCGAGCCCCAGGTGAGCCCGGCGCCGAACGCGACCAGGCAGACCAGGTTCCCGGGCTTGATCTTGCCGAGCTCGATCGCCTCGTTCATGCAGATCGGGATCGACGCCGCCGTGGTGTTGCCGTACTTCTGGATGTTGTTGTGCATCCGCTCGGGCGGGAGCCCGATCATCTGCGCGACCATCTGATTGATCCGCAGATTGGCCTGGTGCGGGATCACCATGTCGATATCGGTGAGCTTGAGGTTGTTGGTGACCATGCCCTCCATGATCGCCGCCGGCATCCGGGTCACGGCGTGCTTGAACACGCGCTTGCCGTTCATCACCGGGTAGTGCTTGCGCTCCGCCATGGCCTCCGCCGTGATCCGCGGATGCCGCGCGCTCGCCGGATACTCGGTCCACAGGATCTCGGCCTCGCTACCGTCGGCATGGATGTGCGTCGACAAGATCCGGTGGTCTTCGCCGGTCGCGCGGCCCAGGACGACCGCGCCGGCGCCATCGCCGAACAGCACGGTCACGTCGCGGCCCGCCGTCGAGACATCGAGGCCCGTCGAGTGGACCTCCGAGCCGATCACCAGGACGTGCTTGAACG
>DASWRS010000184.1:0-1794 GCA_036403075.1 Kofleriaceae bacterium | reverse complement strand
CGATGTGGTCCCACGGCAGCCGCGCGGTGACCGGCCGGGTGCCGAGGTACGCCGCGACCTCGACGCCGTGAGCCTCGAGCGCGACCATCCAGCGCTCGAGCTCGAACACCTCTTCCCAGCCATCGAACCGCGCGCCCGCGCGCCACACCGCCTCGATCACGTCGGCGAGCCGGCGGTCGCCGCGCGCCAGCACGCCCTCGACGAACGAGATCCCGCTGTCGTGGTGCTTGAGCCGCAGCCCGCCGTCGCGTCGCCCGCCCCGCTGGCCGCCGCGCTGGCCGGCGTTCGCCGCGTGGCGCAGAATCCCCTGCTTGCGCCGGATCTCGGGCTCGGGATCCTGCGCGCACCACTGCAGCGGCGTGTGCGGCTTGGGCACGTGCGAGCTGACGCTGACCGTGACCTCGGCGCGGTGGCCGATCAAGCCGCGGCCGATCTGCATCATGCGCTGGCCGGTCTCGACGATGCCGCGGACATCCTCGTCGGTCTCGGTCGGCAGGCCGATCATGAAGTACAGCTTGAGGCGGTGCCAGCCGCGCGCGAACACGCGGCGCGAGCTCTCCTCGATGTGGGCCTCGGTGACGTTCTTGTTGACCACGTCGCGCATGCGCTGCGTGCCGGCCTCGGGCGCGAACGTCAGGCCGCTGATCCGGGTCAGCGCCAGCTCGTCGAGCAGGTCCTCGTTGAGCCCGTAGGCGCGCAGCGACGCGACCGACATCGACACGCCGCGCTTGCGGAGCTCGCCGGCGAGCTGCTTGACCAGCGGCGTGATGCTCGAGAAATCCGCGGTCGACAGGCAGGTCAGCCCGGTCTCCTCGTAGCCGGCGCGCTCGACCCCGCCGATCAGCGAGTCCGCGATCGACGCCGGCGAGCGCTCGCGCACCGGGCGGTAGATCATCCCGGCCTGGCAGAACCGGCAGCCCTCGGTGCAGCCGCGCGCGATCTCGACCGAGGCGCGCTCGAACACCGCCTCGGCGTACGGCACCGGCGTGTCGCTCGGGAACGGATAGCGATCGAGGTCGGCGACCATCGCGCGGCCGACCCGCGCCGGCACCCGCGGATCGAGCGGCGCACCGACCACGGTCATGCCGGTCGCGTCGTCGACCGAGGTCGCGTACAGCGCCGGCACGTAGAGCGGGAACCGGCCCGCGAGCTCGGCCAGCGCATCGCGCCGGGTCCGGGTGCCGGCGGTGATGGCGCGGCGCAGCTCGGCCCACGCCAGCACCAGCGGCGGCAACAGCTCCTCGGCCTCGCCGATGAACGCGGCGTCGATGAACGGCGCGATCGGCTCGGGGTGCGACGCGGTCGGCCCGCCGACCAGGACCAGGGTGGCGTCCTCGGCGCGATCGGCCGCGCGCAGCGGGATCCGGCCGAGGTCGAGCAAGGTCAAGACGTTCGTGAACGTCAGCTCGTACTGCAGCGACACGCCGACGACGTCGAACTCGCACAGCGGCCGCTGGGTCTCGAGCGAGACCAGCGGCAGCCCGCGCTCGCGCAGCTCGGTCTCCATGTCGAGCCACGGCGCGAACGCGCGCTCACACGCGATCTCGGGATCGCGGTTGAGCAGCGAGTAGATGATCTTGGTCCCCAGATGCGACATTCCGATGTCGTAGACGTCGGGGAACGCGAGGCAGACGCGCGCCGCGGCGTGGTCCTTGACCACGGCCTGGTACTCGCCGCCGAGGTACCGCATCGGCTTGGCGACGCGATCGATGAAGTCTGCGTAGATGTGTCGCATGAAGCGCCCGGGCCCCGCGGTGTATAGCCCAATCCACGCGCGCTCGCCGGCATGGCGCC
>DASWRS010000183.1:0-61788 GCA_036403075.1 Kofleriaceae bacterium | reverse complement strand
CCGACGGTCTGCCGCACGACCTGCTTGGTATGGGCCCAGACGTCCTTGTGCTGCCGCCCGGTCTCCTGGACCAGGTCGACGGTCGCCTCGAGCTCGGGGAACAGCAGCCCGAGGACGCGGACCTCGTGCAGCCACTCGAGCGATGCGTCGACATCGCGCCCCATCAGCATGTGCTCGACCGCGGCCCGCAGGCGGGCCTTGTCGGCCTCGGCGAGCCGCGGGGCGTGCTCGGCCGCCAGGGCGGTCACGTTGTCGGGCGGCAGCCGGCCCCCGCCCTCGGAGATGGCGCCGGCGATCTCGAGCACGACGACCGGATCCGACTCGACGAGCGGGCGCAGGCGGTCGGCGACCTTCGTATCGGCGGTGAGCGTCATCCGGGGCCGGCTATCTACCACGAACTGGTACAGGTCGTGCTCGTTGCCGGCGACGCGTGCAAGGTCGAATCACCGAACGGCAGCTGCCCATGGCAGAGCGAAGCTTCCCCGGGATCAGCCAATTTTACGCCCAGCTGGATGATAAACCTGCAACGTTTCTGCAGCTTGTCTGGGCATTCGAGGCCCGCCGTCCCGCTCCCGTGGTTTCTCGGAAGCGCCCGCGACGCTAAGGCGTTCTCCTGGCGAGACCTGAAACGGCGTGGCAACTCGGCCCGCCGTGTGTGACAGGTTGTCGCGATCCGGAGCTCGCATTGGGGCAAGAAAGAACACATAAGCGCAGGCCAATCGGGGTGTTCGACTCTGGCGTCGGGGGACTGACGGTGGTTCGCGCGCTTCGCGGTGTACTCCCAGGTGAGGACATCATCTACCTTGGCGACACGGCGCGGGTGCCGTACGGGAGCAAGAGCCCTCGTACCGTGGAGCGGTATTCGCTCACCTGCCAGCAATTCCTGCTCGACCGCGGGGTCAAGCTGGTGCTGATCGCCTGCAACACGGTGTCGGCCACCGCGCTGCCCGCGCTCGCGGCGGCCAGCCCGGTGCCGGTGATCGGCGCGGTCGAGCCGGGAGCGCAGCGCGCGATCGCCGCGACCCGCGGCGGCCACATCGGGGTGATCGGAACGCTCGCCACGGTGCGATCGAGCGCCTACGTCAAGGCGATCGCCGCGCGCGACCCGGCGGTCCACGTCACGGCCGCGGCCTGTCCGCTGCTCGTCCCGCTCGCCGAGGAGGGCTGGACCGACGACGACATCGCGCGGCTGGTCGCCAGGCGCTACCTCGCCCCGCTGTTCGCCGCCGATCCACAGATCGACACGCTGGTGCTGGGCTGCACGCACTATCCGCTGCTGTCCGACGTGCTCCGGGGCATCGCCCGCGAGCTGGCGCGCCACGAGGTCGCGGTGGTCGACTCCGCCAGCGCGATGGCCGAGGCCGCGCGCGAGGCGCTGGGCGGCAGCGGAGACAACCGCCGCACCGAGCCCGGCCGGCTCGACTGCTTCGCGACCGACACGTCGCGGCTCGACGAGCTCGCACCGCGGTTCCTCGGCGAATCACCGACCGGCTTCGAGCTCGTAGACCTTTAAAAAGGGGGCCTTCCCGCCCCCTCTCGACCGGCAGAGCCGGCCGATTCATCCCCCCGCGCGTCGCGTCGCGCGGCATTGCGCCGCGCAAGCCCACCAGCGCCTGGCCCGCTCGAGCAGCCGGGTGGCTAGGCGCGCGCCTTGACGCCCTTGGTGCGGGCTTCCTCGGCCTGGCGGCGCTTGAGGCCGTCGGTGATGGTGGTCGCCTTCTTCAGCTTGTCGGTGATGGTCTTCTCGTCCACCGGATAGTCGGTGCGAAACACCAGGCCATCCTCGAACAGCTGCTCGCGCGCCTCTTCATCGTCGAGGTACTTGCTGATCTTCTTGCCCTTGTACTCGATCGTAGGCAACGTCGGTACCTTGCTCTCGAGCCAGGTCATGAGATCGCCCATGATCGACTTGCAGAGCGTCAGGCTCTCGTCGAGCCCGTCGAACAGCTCCGGAAACCGCTCGCGGAACGATTGCTCGTCCTCGCCGGGCCCGAGCGCCTTCTGCAGCGCGATGCGCAGCAGAACTACATCGTCAGCGTAACTGACGACGGCGTCGTTGCGATCGGACACGACGTCGTTGGGCGAGACGACGTAGGCGACCACGCCCGCGGCGACCTCGCGCACCGGACGCGGCAAGTTCTCGTCGTCCATCGCATCGAACGCGATCTTGAGGTCGTGAGGCAGCGAGACAAGCCAACCACGCACCAACTCGACGAACTTCGACTCCGCAGCAATACTCGTCACGGGGATATGCGTACCCCGCAATGGCGGGGCCTCCAAACCAAGCTTCGAGAGTGAAGCCCGAACTCGGTGAGTACCAACCCCGCACGGGAAATACAAGCGACACGGCCCGGTCAGCGCGCGGAAGCCGGCGCCCATGGTACCTTCAGGAAACCGGTGGGCAAGCGATCACCGATCCTTGGCTACAATCACAACGTCCGGTACCGCGGGCTGGTTTTTCACGTCCAGACCGAGGATTCCGGAGTCTCGAGCCCGCATCTCTTCACGCACCTGTTTCATCATGGCGTGATCGTCTCGACGAGGAAGCTCGACTACGACGCCGGTTCCGCCGAGGAATCGATCAAGTCGCTGATGCAGGCTCAGCACAAGGCCGTGCTGAAGGATCTCCGGCGAGGCCAGTTCGACGACAAGATCGATTCGTACCTCGGCGGCACTCCCGGGCTGCTGCCGCGCGGCGTGGACGAGGCCGTCGAGCGCCCCAGTGAGATCGAGCTTGCGCCCTCGGCGGGCACGGTGGAGGACCTCGCGCTCGGCGCGCCGACCGAGCAGGTGCTGCCGATGCTCGACGAGCTGAGCGCGCCGGTGATCGTGGTCGAGAAGGCGCCCGCCCCGGCGCGGAACGCGAAGTCGATGATCCCGCCGGTGCCGCCGCGCGGCGCCGCCCCGACCCCGCCGGCCACGCCGCTCGCCGCGCGCGGTAGCGCAGCCGTGGTCGACACCACGCTCAAGACCGCGGCGCCCGAGTTCGAGATCGCGTCCGAGTCCGAGCTGTCGGCGCCCGAGATCGAGATCGTCGAGGACAGCAGCGACGACGAGCCCGCGCCGCCGCCCCGCCGCCCGCACCGCGATACCCAGACCCAGCTGCGGGCCGGCGACCGGACGCGGCGCACCGGCGCCGAGCCCGACGATCAGGCCCGGCCGCAGGCGGCGAGCGCCGAGGACGCACGGCGCGCGGCGATGATCAGCGACGGGATCCCCGTGCTCCGGCCGTCGAGCCCGGCGATCCCGCTGCTGCCGCCGCCGGACTCGCGCCGACCTGGCGACCGGCCGTCGACGATCAACGCCGCGACGCTGCCCCCCGCGCGGCCGATCTCGCGGCCGCCGTCGCGCCCGGCGCTCGGCCCGCAGGTGGTGTCGCGACCGCTGCCGCCCGACGACCGCAACCGCCGCGAGTCGGAAGGCATCGAGGTCTACTCGCCGGCGTTGCCGTCCGCGGAGCTGCCGCCGGGCGAGCGGCCGGGCCAGTACGCCCAGCACAAGAAGGTCAACCAGGTTGGCCAGCAGGTCAGCCAGCAGGTCAGCCAGAGGATCCCGACCGAGGGGATCAAGCAAGAGCGCTCCGGCGGCGTGCCGGTCCCGGTGCCCGCCGGGCTCGGGCGGCCGCAGCGCGTGGCATCCGCGCCGGTGGTCAAGCAGGGCACGCCCGTGCCGGTGTCGGCGTCGATCCCCGCGGCGCGCGATCCGTCGTCGCGGAGCCCGAACACCGAGCCGCTGCGCGGTCGCGTGCCGACGCCGGCGCGGCTTCCGGTGACCAGCCGCACGAGCACCGGGGGGGGCGGCGGCGTGGTGATGACGCGCCCGGCGGTGATCGTCGGTGCGCCGAGCAAGACCACCGGCACCGTCCCGCGGATCCGCAAGGCGCGCGAGGACGAGGGCCGCGGTTTCGGGCAGGGGCTGATCTCGGAGAAGAGCCTCGATGAGGTCATCCTCGCGTATCTGTCCGAGGACGCTGACGAGAAGTAGGTTCCCACATGGCTGCTGACGTGAAGATCTACACCCGGCAATGGTGCGGGTACTGCACCGCCGCCGAGCGCCTCCTCAAGAGCAAGGGGGTCGCGTTCGAGAACATCGACTGCACCGGGGATCAGAAGAAGCGCACCTGGCTCGCCGAGATCACCGGGCGCACCACGGTGCCGCAGATCTTCATCAACGGCCGCGCGATCGGCGGCTACGACGACCTGAGCGCGCTCGATCGCAGCGGCGAGCTGGACAAGCTGCTCGCCGGCAACGGACCCGCCCCGGAAAGCACCGACTGACCCGTCGCCGCTCGGACCTCGCTCGCCGGACCGGCCCACGGCTCGCCGCCCGGCCCGAGCCGCGCGGAAGATCGCTGGCACGCGCGCTGGCAACGCGAGGCTGGCCCCTCGCTCGTCTGTTCACCGCCGTATCGTGATGGCCGACGCGGCCTGGGGCGCTATCTCACTCGTGACTCAGCTTGCGTTGCTGCGCTGCGCGTCGGCGCGCACGGACGTGTTGGATGCGCCAGACCGGTCGCCCAAGCTGCGTTCCGCCCGCGTCCGAGCCGAGCCGAGCGGCGCGCCGGCCTTGTCGAGACTCTCAGGCTCGGGCAGCGCGGTTGGCAGCGGCCGCTTTCGGTTTCCGCGCGGCCGCAGCCTCGGGTTTGCGTGCAGCTGCAGCCTTGCGTGTGCGCGACGGTGCCGCTTTGGGCGGGCGCACCGCGGCAGCCTTGGGTGGGCGCGACGATGCGGTCCCGGCTGGGCGCGCGGGTGCCTCGCGCGCCGACCGCGTCGACGCCGACGACGCGCCGCCACGGGCCAGCGCGGCGAGCTTGGCCGGCGCGACCGCCTGGTAGCTCTCGTCGATCCACGCGCACAGCATGTCGACCGGCGGAGCCTGGCCGGCGTCGAACCGGGCGCTGACCCAGCCGGCCTTGCCCAGGCCGTAGCCGGTCGGCTGGGCGAATGGCAGGAGCAGCGCGACCGAGGCCGACTGCGGCAGCTTGGTCGAGAGCGACAGCTCGGCGGCCTCGGCGCGCATGAACAGGAACACCTTGCCCTTGACCTTGATCGCGCGCTCGCCCCACGGGAAGTGCTCGGTGGCCTCGGGCTTGGCCAGCGCGTGGCTGCGGAGCTGGGTCTCGACGGCACGGAAACCGGCGGCCGGGCCGCGGGAACGCGATGCGCGCGCCATGGTCAGAGCTCCTCGTCGGGCTCGGGCTCGCCGAGCTCGGGGTGATCGCGCAGGTACTCGGCCATCCATGCCGCGAGCCGCGGCATGGTCACGTCGATGCGCGGCACGCCCTCGCGCTGCATCGCCTGGCGCCACGCGAACTGAGCCTCGTCGTGCTCGCCGCGCTGCGCGTAGGCCCAGGCGCACAAGAGGAGCAGGTCGCGGCCGGTGGTCATCGCCAGGCCCTTGCGCCGGCGCTCGTGCAGGTCGTCGTCGTCGATGTCGAGCCGGCCCTCGGCGATGCCGAGGTGCATCTCGGCGAGCCAGTGCGAGAACCGGAGGACCTCGCCGGCGGGGACGCCGCCGCGGCCGTCGAGAACGACGCGCGCTTCCTTGGTGCGGCCCAGCGCGATCAGCAGGTTGATCTCGGTGTAGTACGAGAACTGGTACTGGATCAGGCGCGGCGACAGCCGGGTGCGGGCGCGTCGCAGACGGTCGAGCGCCTGATCGCCGCGCCCGTCGAGCGCGTCGGCGACGGCGACCCGGAGCTCGGCGAGCGCGCGGACCCGGCTGGGCGCCCACCACGCGCGCGTGACCGGCTCGGCGAGCGCGCGACCGCCGGCGGCGTCGCCGTTGGACAGCGCGACGCTGGCCTCGTTGACCCGCTTGACCGCGCGGACCCGGCCGAGGACCTGGCTGCACAGGACGGCGTAGAACGGGATCAGCATCGGCAGCGACGTGGCGGCGAGGGTGACGCCGATCGCCATCAGGCTGCCGAACACGGCATACGCGGCGAGCTGCCGGTTGCGGACGCCGTCGGGATCCTTGACCTCGCCGTCGCGGCCGACGTAGACCAGCTGGCCCTTGACCGCCTGGTCGAGACCGCGCGCGATCATCGGCAGCTGCCGGACCAGGGCGCCGTCCTTGGCGTCGCCGGCCGCGACCGGCCGGATCAGCGCGAGCGCGCGGTCTTTGCTGTCATCGGCCATGGTGCAGGTCAGCTCGCATCGTCCTGGACGCTCCACTCGGTGCCGCGCGGCGTGTCGTGGAGCGCGACACCGAGCGCGGCGAGCTCGCCGCGGATCGCGTCGGACCGCGCGAAGTCCTTGGCGGCGCGCGCCGCCGTGCGGTCGCCGAGCAGGCGCTCGACGGCCACGGGGTCGATGCCGCGGCGCTTGACCAGGCGGGCGCGGCGCTCGGCGAGGTAGCCGGCCGGATCGGCCGCGAACACGCCGAGCGCGGTACCGACCCGGCGCAGATCGCCTGCGAGCCGGGCCAGCGTGCGGCGGCGCAGCTGCTTGTCGATGCCCTTGGGCTCGTCGAGCAGGCGGTTGGCGAGCGCGGCCGCCTCGTACGCCGCCGCGAGCGCGACGGGGGTGTTGAAGTCATCGGCGAGCGCGGCCTGGACGGCGGGCACCAGCCGGTCGGCCTCGGGCATCACGCCGCCCGCGCCGCCCGCGCCGCCGCCGGCCGGTGCGACGAAGTCGTCGATCCGCTTGAGGGTCGTGTAGAAGTACTCGAGCTTCCGGTCCGCGGCCTCGAGGCTGTAGAACCGCGCGCCGGTCACATGGCCGTCTGCGTCGCGGACGGCCTCGAAGTCGAAGTCGACCGGGGAGCGGAAGTGGTGCGACACGCAGAACAAGCGTAGCGCCTCGCCGCCGACCGCGTCGGCGATCTCCGCGCAATCGACGACGTTGCCCAGCGACTTGCTCATCTTCTCGCCCTTGAAGTTGAGAAAGCCGTTGTGCAGCCAGTAGTGCGCGAAGGTCCTGGGGCCGAACGCGCCCTGCGACTGGGCGATCTCGTTCTCGTGGTGCGGGAAGATCAGGTCCTTGCCGCCGCCGTGCAGGTCGAAGGTCTCGCCGAGGTGGGCGTGGGTCATCGCCGAGCACTCGATGTGCCAGCCCGGGCGCCCGCGCCCCCACGGCGAGTTCCACGCCGGCTCGCCGGGCTTGGCGGCCTTCCACAGCGCGAAGTCGGCCGGCGAGCGTTTGCGCTCGTCGATCTCGATCCGCTTGCCCTCGATCAGGTCGGCGAGCGCCATGCCGCTCAGCGCGCCGTAGCTCGGGAACTTCGCGATCTCGAAGTACACGTCACCGTCGACCGGGTACGCCGTGCCGTTGCCGACCAGGCGCTCGATCAGCGCGATGATCTCGGAGATGTGGGTCGAGACCCTGGGCTCGACATCGGGCGGCAGCACGCCGAACCGGGCCATGTCGCGGTTGTAGTCGGCCGCGAACCGGGCGGCGAGCGCCATCGGGTCCTCGCCGGTGTCGTGGGCACGCTTGATGATCTTGTCCTCGACGTCGGTCACGTTGCGGACGTAGCGGACCTGGTAGCCGAGGAACGCCAGGCTGCGCCGGATCGTGTCGAACGCGATCGCCGAGTAGGCGTGGCCGATGTGCGCCGGGGCGTAGGGCGTCGGGCCACAGACGTACATGCCGACCTTGCCCGGTTCGAGCGGCTCGAGCGGCACCTTCTCACGACGGAATGAATCGTACAGCCGGACGCCAATCACCCGATCGGTTGTAGCACTACTGGCGCGGCCGACCTATCGCCAGCCGAGCCCGCCCGGGCTGCGGTCGTCGACCGCGTTGGTCATCGCGTCGAGCCAGCGCACGGTCGCCTCCGCGCTGTCCGGCAGCTCGATCGACCACGCCAGCAGGGTCTCCGGAGTGTTGGCGACCACGCGCCGGCTGCTGGCCGAGATCGCCGGGGTCTCGAACGTCACCGCGTTGGGCCGCGCCAGGGTCCAGCGCTGGTGGACCAGCGGATCGAGGATCGAGATCGCGCCGTGCTCGACCGCGACCAGCATGCCGGTGTCGGGCGACATCGCCGCCGACGAGCTCTCGATGCTGGCGAGCGCCTCGATGACCTGGTCGGCCGGCCGCCTCGCGATCGTGTAGACCGTGGTGTCGCTGGCGATCGCGACGAGGTGATCCGGGCCGGCCTCGCCGAGGTCCTCGAGCGGCTTGGGCGCCGCGGCGATGCGCTCGAAGCCGCCGCCGGCGCGCCAGGTGTGGACCTCGGCCGCGTGCAGGAACACGACCGCGCCGTCGGCGGCGACCAGGAGCTTGCCGTCGCGGGCCGCGAGGTGCTGGAGGTCGAGCGGCGGGACCCGCGCCGCGGTCTCGGTGACGCCGGACACCAGGTTCTTGCGCCACAGCGTGCCATCGGCGAACGCGGCGGCGACCCACGGATGGCGGCCGCGACCCCAGGCCAGCCCGAGCAGCTTGGCGCGCGCCTGGATCAGCGGCGCGCGCTGGCCGGTCGCGACGTCGTGGACGAACACCTGGCCGTCGAGCGTGGCCAGCACGAGGTGGCGCTCGGTCGCGAACCCGGCGATGTCGATCTCGCCGGGCAGGTCGACCGGATCCTTGCCGGGCACGACCAGGTGGACCCGGCGCGCGCCGTCGACCACCGCGAGCGCGCGACCCGGCCCGGCGGAGGTCACCGCTCGCAGGTCCTGCCACGGGCCGAGCGGCTGGGCCGTGCCGGTGGTGAGGTCGATCGCCTGGGCGGCGATGTTGAGCGTGCCGCCGGCGATCACGTGGTCGGGGTCGGTGAACAGCGCCGGGCCGGTCGGCTGATCGACCAGGCGGCGCGGCTGGATGTCGTCGAGGTTCCACACCAGCAGCCGGCCCTCGAGCTGGGCGACCAGGTACGGCGACCGCGGCGAGGCGACGACGCGCTCGACCCGCGCGGCCTGCAGCGGCAGGACGTGGTCGCCGTCCTCGGACATCACCGTGAGCCCGTCGCTCGCGCCCGCGACCATGGTCCCGCCGCGGGCCTCGACGATGCCGACCGGCGTGCCGCTGATCGGCTTGCGGATCAGCTCGCCGGGCTCGTCGGAGCGCATCACGATCGTCACCCCGGTCGGGCCCGCGGCGTAGAGCCGGCCGGCGCGCGGCGCCACGAACAGCCGCTGGCCGACCAGCTTGCGCTCGATGATCTGCGGCACCGGCGCCATCTGGATCGCGAGGATCGTCTCGTCGATCAGCGCCGCGAGGTAGGCGCCGTCGGCCGACCACGCGAGCTCGTGGGTCGTGCCGAACGTGACCTCGAGCGCCGGCGCCGCGGGCTGGGTGCGGTCGAGCAGGAACAGGTGGTGGTCGCCGGCGAGCGCGATCCAGTGGCCGTCGGGAGAGGCCGCGAGGCCCACGGCCGGCTCGTCGAGCGCGACCTCGAGCGGCGCCGTGCCGGCCAGATCGAGCCGCCACAGCGCGTGCTTGCGGTCGACCCAGTACGCGGTCGGCCCGGCCACGGTGAGGTCGTCGATCGGCGCGGGCGCGGTGAGGTCCCGGCGCTTGCCGGTGGCGGTCTCGAGCACGACGAGCTGGTCGTCGTGCCACGCCACGACCCGGTCGTGCCACGCCACCACCCGGCCGTCGTCGGCGAACCGCGCGTGGACCGGCGCGCGGAACGCGGCCAGCTCGCGGGTCGTGCGCGCGACGAGGTCGTGGATCCGGACCACGCCGTCGCCGCCGCCCGACAGCGCGCGCTTGCCGTCGTAGCTGAGCTCGAGCGACAGGGTCTGCCGGGCGGCGGGCACGCTCCACGCCACGCCGGCGGCGTGGGCCGCGGCGCCGATCGCGCGGGCCTCGCGCCAGTAGCGCTGCGCGAGCGGCTTGACCATCGCCACCGCCTTGGTCGGGTTCAGGTCGACGTTGTAGCGCGCCTGCGCCAGGGTGAGCTCCTCGGCGCGGTGCTCGGCCTCGGCGCGCTGGACCTCGGCGGCGGCCGCCGCGCGGTCGGCGCGGTTGCGCTCGACGACGATCCGGATCACCAGCGCCGTGCCTATCACGAGCAGCGCGGCGACGGCCGCCGACACGCCGCGGTGGTTGCGGATCAGCCGGACCAGCTTCTCGCGCGGCGAGTAGTGGTGCGACGCGACCAGCTGGCCGGTGAGGAAGCGCTGGAGGTCCTCGGCGAGCGCGCGCGCGTTCTGGTAGCGCACCGTCGGATCGTGGGCCAGCGCCTTGTCGACGATCGTCGACAGGTCCGGCGGGACGCCGTCGACCAGCTCGCGGATCGGCGTCGGCGGCGAGGCGACCGCCGCCTTCATCATCTCGTCGGCGGTCTTGGCGTGGTGCGGCGGCTTGCGCGACAGCAGGTGATACAGCGTGGCGCCCAGCGCGTAGACATCGCAGCGCTCGTCGACCGGCGCGCCGCGCAGCTGCTCGGGCGCCATGAACCCGGGCGTGCCGTACACGATTCCGGCGCGGGTCTTGAGCGTGTCGGTCAGATCGACCAGCGGGCGCGCGACGTGCTCGTCGGGCTCGCCGATCTCCTTGGCCAGGCCCCAGTCGATCACCACGGTCTCGCCGAGGTCGCCGACCAGGATGTTCGACGGCTTGATGTCGCGGTGCACGATGCCGCGGCCGTGGGCGTGGGCGATCGCCTGCGCGGCGTCGACGATGTGCGGGATCAGCGCGAGCCGCTGGCCCAGGGTCTCGGCGCTCGCGACCAGGCGCTCGAGCGGCTGGCCCGACACCTTGCGCATGACATAGAACGGCGCGCCGCTGGCCGAGTCGCCGGCGTCGTGCACCGGAACGATCGATGGATGCTCGAGCCGCGCGGTGATCCGGATTTCGCGCTCGAAGCGCTGCAGCGAGTCGGCGTCGCTGGTGAGCGCCTCCTTGAACGCGACCGCGCGGCCGAGCCGGGTGTCGGTCGCGTCGACGACGCGGCCCATGCCGCCGCGCGCGATCTCGCCGCCGAGCTGGTAGCGCGCCGGCGGCAGCGAGGGCGGCGCGCCGTGCGAGAAGAACGCCCCGACCATCGTCGCCATCACGGGCGCATCGGACTGGCCCGGCATCGCCGGTGGCGCGCCGATCGCCGCCGACGACATCTGCATCGTGCCGAGCGAATCGGCCGCGCCGGCGGACTCGACGGCGCCGACGGCGGTCGTACGGTTGTGCCGCACCGCGGACTCGCCGGGCATCGGCGGCGGCCCGCCCGGCATCCCTGGCGGTCCACCGACCACCGCCCCTGCCATCGTCGGCATCGCCGGCGGCCCACCGACCACCGCCCCTGCCATCGTCGGCATCCCTGGCGGCCCGCCCGGCATCGCTGGCGGCCCACCGACCACCGCCCCGGTCGCGATCTGCATCGTGCCGACCGAGTCGGCATCGCCGGCGGACGCGGCGCGGCTGGGCTTGGCCGCGGCGCCTGGCGGCGAAGCGGGCGCGGTCTTGTCGTCGGCCACGGCCCGAGTATAGACGCGGGCTATGCCGCGCGCGCGGGGAGCACGTCGCGGCGGATGGCCCGGACCAGCGCCCAGGTGAACACCAGCAAGATCGCCCCGAGCGCGATCGTGATCGGCATGACGTACCAGTAGTCCGCCGGCGACTCGCCGGTGATCAGGGCGTAGGCATCGCCCGGGATCCCGCGAGCGACGTAGAGCCCGATCAGGTCGATCTGGTCGTCGGGCAGCGTCGCGCCGCCGACGTCGAGGCCGGCGGGTGGGGACCGGCGCAGGGTCGCCCAGGTGGTCTGGTAGTGCCGCGTGACCGGCTCGACGCGAGCGGCCCACAGCCCCGCGTTCTCGAGCCGGGTGGTGGTGATCGCGACCGCGGCCGCGACCGTGAACCGGACCTGACCGAGCGACGCGTTGGGCGCGGCGGTCGCCGTCGGCACCACTCCCGCGCGGTCGAGCGCGCGGAGCCACGCGGCGGTGTCCGGGAGCCGCTCGTTGAACGAGGCGGCGATCGTCGCCACGGACGGGTCGACCACATCGAGCGCGATCGCATCGCCGTCGGCGATCGCGACCGTGTCGCCTGCGACCGAGGCGATCCGGCCGGTCGCGAAGCCGTTTCGCACCGCCGAGGCCGACGCGAACACCGGCCGCGGGTGCTCGTCGGCGTAGGCGTGCGCCGCGGTGGCGAGCGCCAGGTCGTCCAGCTTGCGCAGCCGGCCGGTGTAGCCGGTGAGCACCGGCGGCTCCCAGCCATCGCCCGGCACGACGATCCACAGCCGATCGCCGGTGCCGCGGACCGGGGCGATGCGCAGGCCGAGGCTGCCCTTGGACGCGGTGACGCGGATCGCGTGCGACACCAGCGGCTCGGCGGGCACCGTGACCAGCCGGTCGAGCTCGATCCGGCCGGCCAGGATGTCGGCGACGGCGGCCGGTGCCGGCGCGCCGTTGCCCGCGAACCGGCGGTCCGGGGTGAGCCGGAGCAAGAACGCGATGCACAGGAACATCACGCCGGCGGCGGTGATCACCCCGATCTGGAGCCGCTGGCGGGCCAGCTTCACCAGATCCGGGTCGATCTCGCCGCGCGCGATCGGGGCGCCTGGATCGCGCGGTTCGGTGGACACAATCGTCATCCTATCGTGCAGATCGACAACCTGCCACCCGCCCTGGTTGCAGGAGATTTCAGGTCCCGGCCTCGGGCGGTTCCCGAGCGCGGTGACCGCGACAACGCGGCGGATGCGGAACGCGCGGGGCGAGGGTCGACACCCACATCGGTAGTGATACGGTCGCCGTGCGTGGTGACCGGCGAGCGTCCCTCCAGCAGTCGCGAACGGCCGCTCGGTGTCGCCGAGGTCGTGCGCCTCGCGGGCCGCGTGCTCGACGGCCTGGGCCTGGTGTGGCTCGAGGGCGAGGTCACCCAGGTCTCCCAGCCCGCGTCGGGCCACCTGTACTTCGGCCTGCGCGACGCAGGCGCGGTGCTGTCGTCGGTGATGTGGAGCCGCGAGGCCGGGCGCATGCGGTTCCGGATCGAGGCCGGGCAGCGGCTGCGCGTGCGCGGCCGGCTCGGAGTCTACGACCGCGACGGCAAGATGCAGCTCTACGCCGACTTCGCGGAGCCCGCGGGACTGGGCGCCGAGGCGCTCGCGCTCGAGCAGCTCAAGGCCCGGCTCGCCGCCGAGGGGATCTTCGCCGTCGAGCGCAAGCGGCCGCTGCCGAGGTTCCCGCGCCGGATCGGCGTGGTGACGTCGCGCAGCGGAGCCGCGATCCACGACATCATCCGCACCGTGCAGCGCCGGCTGCCGACGCCGATCCTGATCGCCGATGCCGCGGTCCAGGGCCAGTCCGCGCCGAACCAGATCGTGATGGGCATGGCGATGGTCGTGCGTGCCGGCGTCGATGTCGTGATCGTCGGGCGTGGCGGCGGCGCCGCCACCGACCTCAGCGCGTTCAACCACGAGCGCGTGGTGCGCACGATCGCGCGCTGCCCGGTGCCGGTGATCAGCGCGGTCGGCCACGAGACCGATCTGTCGCTCGCCGATCTCGCCGCCGACGCCCGGGCCTCGACCCCGACCGCCGCGGCCGAGCTCGCGGTCGCCGACGGCGCCGCGCTCGTCGACCAGCTGCGCAAGGAGCGCCGGCGGCTCGACCGCGAGATCCGGCACCGGCTCGACCGCGCCCGCCAGGACCTCGATCACCGGACCATGGCGCTGCACGCGCGCGGCGAGCGCGCCCTGGCCGCGACCCGGGCCGAGCTGCACGCGCTCGCGCACCGGCTGACCGGCCTGCATCCGCGGACGCGGATCTTCACGCGCGGCGCCGAGCTCGCCGAGCTCGCCCGCCGGTTGACCGCGGTGCATCCGGCGTCGCGGCTGTCCCGCGCCCGCCACGAGCTCGACACCCTGACCGCCCGGTGCGACGCGGCGATGCGGCGCGGGCTCGAGGCCCGCCGCGCCCGGCTCGGCCAGCTCGGCGCTCACATCGCCGCGCTGTCGCCGCTCGCGGTGCTCGATCGCGGGTTCGCCATGGTGACGCGCGGCGACGGCACGATCGTGCGCGACGCGGCGCACCTCGGCCCCGGCGAGCGCCTGCGGGTCCGGCTCGCGACCGGCTCGCTCGGCGTGATCGTCGAGGAGATCGAGTCGCCATGACCGCGCGGCCACCGCGAGCCTCGACCAAGGGCGACGCCCGGCGCGCCCGGCCACGCGGTCAGACCCAGGCCGAGCGCGACCGGCCCGAGAAGTCGCGCTCGGCCAGCGTGGTGCCCACCGATCGCTACGAGCGGATCGGCGACGACGATGTGCTCGAGGTCGCCGAGCTCCCGCTGGCCCCGGCGGCCGCGCCGAGCGCCCCGCCGCGGCTCCGCCTCGTGGTGCTCGAGACCGCGCCGCACCTGGCATCCGCCCAGGGCGCGATCGTCGCGGCCGGGCACGCCGTCGCGATCGGCGCGGCCGGCCGCGAGGCGATCGACAAGCTGCGGCTCGCGCTCGGTGACGTCGACGCCGTGCTGGTCGGGATGCCGGGCGGCGAGCCGCTGATCGAGGCGGCGCTTGCGCTCGGCGGCCGCCGGCCGATCGTGATCGCGGCGTGGACCGCAGGTGCGCTCGAGGCCACGCGGCGGGCCATCGCCGCCGGTGCCGACCTCGCCACCGTGCGGCCGCACCACGTCGAGCGGCTCGCGCCGATCTTGCTCGCCGCCGGCCGGCTGATCGAGCAGCGCCGCGCGCCCGGCCCGCCGCCCGCGATGGCGGCCTCGCTCGACGCGCGCGGCCCCGCGGCAGCGCTCCCGCATCCCGCCGCGGCGCTCGCCGATCCGGCCAGCATCGACGTCGAGCTCGATCTCGACTCCGACGGCGACTCCGACTCCGACGGCGACTCCGACGGCGATGGCGATGCCGAGCCCCTGGGCCTCCTGGCCGCCGAGCAGTTCGCGCAGGCCGCGCTCCGCGCGCTCGAGCGCGCCCGGCGCGACGCCGCGCCGCTCGCGGTCGCGATGTTCGTGCTCGATGTCCCGCCGCCCCCGCCGCCGGCCGGGCTGCGCGGCATCCTGCGGGCGCGCGCCGGCAACGCGCTCGTCCACGCGCTACGCGACGTCGACCTCGCGACCGAGCTCGATCAGGATCGCTTCCTGGTCGTCATGCCGCACTCCGATCGCGTGGTCGGGGCCGAGGCCGCACGCCGGATCATCAGCGCGGTCGCCGCCGGTGATCCGGTGACCGCGGCCGGCCGCGCGTTCCCGCCCCGCGTGATCGGCGCGGTGATCAGCGCGATGACCCCCGAGGCGCTGGATCTGCCGCGCCTGGTCCACGACGCGACCCAGTTGCTGGAGCAGGCGCAGGTCACCGGCGCCTCCCTCGCGGTCGAGTCATGATCCGGGGCACGACGCGCGTCGCGGCGGTGATCGGCTGGCCGGTCGAGCACTCGCGCAGCCCGCAGATGTTCGAGGCCGCGTTCGCCGAGGCCGGGCTCGACGCCGTGATGATCCCGATCGGCGTCCCGCCGGAGTCATTCAGCCAGGTGATCGCCGCGCTGCGCGCGATGCACGCGTTCGGCGCCAGCGTGACCCTGCCGCACAAGCTCGCCGCGGCGGCGCTGTGCGACGAGCTGTCCGAGGCCGCGCGCGCGGTCGGCGCGGTCAACTGCCTGCGGTTCACCGGCGGCCACCTGGTCGGCCACAACACCGATTGCCACGGCTTCACCGATGGCCTGGCCTCGGCCGGGTTCGAGGCCGAGGGCAAGCGCTGCGTGATCCTCGGCGCCGGCGGCGCCGCGCGCGCGGTGGCCTACGGCCTGCGGGTCGCCGAGGCCGGGGCGATCGACATCATCGCGCGCCGGCCGCAGCGGGTCGCGTGGACCACCGCGCGGCCGTGGACGACGGTCGATCTGCGCAGCAGCTTCTCGCGCGCCGATCTCGTGGTCGACGCCACGCCGATGGGGCTCGACGACAGCGACACCAGCTCGATCGACGCGCTGCCGCTCGATGCACTGCGCAAGGACGCCTGGATCGCGACCCTGGTCTACCACCGCAAGACCGTCCTGCTCGAGCGCGCGCAGCAGCGCGGCTACGCGACGCTCGACGGCCGCGGCATGCTGGTGCACCAGGGCGCCCGCGCGTTCGCCCACTGGACCGGCATGCTGCCGCCGATCCAGGCGATGCAGCGCGCGCTCGACGCCGCGCTCGCCGGTACGTGATCGCGGCCGCCGGCGTCAGCGCTCCGGGGTCGCGGCCTTGCTCGCCTGGCACTGCACGTCGGGCACACACTCGCCCGGCCTGGCCGAGCACTCCATGCGGGGCTGCATCTCGTAGACCGGCTTTCCGTCCTCGCTGGTCAGCGGAAACGACTTGCAGCAGCAGGTCTCGGGGACGTCCGAGCCCTCGTTGACGAGCGGCGACTCCGGCTTGGCCCTCGGGCCGCCGCAAGCGGCGACCACCAGCGCGATGACCACGGCGAGCTTCATACCGCGGTCGTAACACGACCCGGGCGGATTTCCGGCCTACGGGATGTACTCGACCCCGATCGCCGGGAACACCGGCAGGCCGGTGGTGTAGCTGCGCTGGGTGTAGCTGGTGTTGTAGGTGACGCCCTCGGGGTTGTCCCGGTTGGTGACGTTCTGGATGTCGATGTAGAGGTCGAGGACGCCCCACGACCCGCGCCAGGCGTGATCGAGCCGGAGATCGAGCTGGACGAACGCCGGCAGCCGCTCGGACAAGAGCGGCCCGTCGATCGCCATGTACCGGCCGCCGGTCATCACCGCGTGATCGACCGGGGTGAACGGGTTGCCGGTGGTGTAGCGGAACCGGCCGCCGACCCGCCAGCTGTCGCCGAGCGCGGTGGTGCCGAGCAGGGTCAACGAGTGCGGCTGATCGAGCACGTACGGCAAGTCGCCGGGGCCGTGCACCGGATTCTGCCGCCACGACCGGCTGTAGGTGTAGGCGACCCAGCCGGTCCACCGCCCGGTGTTCCGGCGCGCGATCAGCTCGAGGCCGTAGGCGTGGCCGGTGCCGCTCGCCTCGCGGTAGCTGTACGAGCCGAACTGGGTGTCGACCAGCTCGCGGCTGATCCCGAGCAGGCCACCCGACTCCTCGGCGCCATTGGCCGAGATCGGCGTCGCCGAGCTCACCGCGTCGACCGGCAGCTGTGACAGGTCCTGGTAGTAGGCGGTTGCCGAGACCTCCGAGCTGTCGGCGATGATCGCCTTGGCGCCGACCGCGACCTGGGTCGACTTCGATCCGAGCATCGGCGTCTTGCGCATGAACACCGGGTCGAGATCGGTGATCAGCGGCGGCTCGTGGTAGATGCCGACCTGCTGGGTCAGCGTGATGCCGTGGGGCAGCTGCTCGTGGAGCGCGAGCCGCGGATCGAGCGTCCACTGATCCGACAGCCCGAAGTGATCGCCGCGCAGGCCGGGCCGGAGCTCGATCCGGTCGTTGTAGACGAACCATGACTGCTCGATGAACGCGCCGAGGTCGGGCGCCCACCGCGACAGGTTGCGCTGGATCACCTGCGAGGGCATCGGATCGGCCGGGTTGGGCGGCGGCGTGTTCAGCATGCTGTACGAGTGCCACGACTCGCCGCCGTCGAGCCCGACCAGCAGCGTGCCGCCGGCCAGCGGCGTCGCCACGTCGGCGCGCAGCGACACCGGCACGGTGGTGCGGTGCAGCCCCTTGTCGATGTCGTTGTGGTTGGCGCGGGCATCGACATCGTCGACGCCGATCGACGGCACGATCGTCAGCTGGGTTGCACCGGACACGGCGCGGTAGCGCAGCCCGAGCCGGGCGAACCGCGACGTGTAGTTGAAGCTCTTGACGTTGCTGGTGTCGATCCCGCCGGCGCTGGTGTCGGTCGGATCGTGGAGCAGCCGGAGCGTGTCGTCGGAGCCGAACAGCATCACCATCCAGCTGCCGTCGCCCGACTCCCAGCGGACCTGGGCATCGCCGTACCGCGGCGCGAGCGCCAGATCGAGCCCCGCGGCATCCTCGATCGCGTCGAAGTACGACCGCCGCGCGCCGATCAGCCAGCTGCCCTTGAGCGGCCCCGGGCCCTCGGCGACCGCCGCGGCGTGGATCAGGCTGAGCTCGCCGCCGACCCGCCACTGGTCGCCGCGGCCGGTCCGCGACGTCACCAGCGCGACGCCGCCGAGCCCGCGGCCGTAGCGCACGCTGGCCCCGCCGGGCTCGAGCGTCAGCTCGTCGACCGCCGCGGTCGGCAGGAACGACGCGATGCCGCCGAAGTGGTACAGCAGCGGCACCTCGATGCCGTCGAGGTAGACCTTGGTGTCGCGCGGCGCGGTGCCGCGCAGCGCCAGCCCGCCAAGCCCGAACGGCGTGCGCGCCACGCCGGGCAGGCTCTGCAGCGCGCGCAGCGCGTCGTTGCCCGCCCCGGGCAGGCTGCGGATCGCCTCGGTGTCGAGGTGGAGCGGCGGCCCGCTCGGCTGCTGGCCGCTGACGTGGATCACCTCGCCGCCGCCGGCCTCGGGCTGGAGCCGGATCGCGAGCTCGCCGCCGGCGCGCGCCGCCCCGAAGTACGGCCGGTAACCATCGGCGATCACGATCAGGTCGAGCCGGCCGAACGGCGCCTCGCGGATCGTGAACTTGCCGGCGTCGTCGGTCGGCGCCTCGGCGGTGCCGGCCGCGACCAGCGCCCCCACCACCGGTTGACCGGTCGCGTCGTCGACCACCGTGCCGGCGATGCTGCGATCCGCCCGGGCCACGCCCGGCGCCACCAGCACCATGGCAACCGCGAGCGCACGACACATCTCGACATGCTAGCGCACCGACCCTCGCCGCGACGCCCGGCGCTGTGCGCCGCGCCACATCGCAGCCACCCGGCGCCACCCGGCGCCACCCCGCGCCACCCCGCGCCCGCGATCACCCCGCGCGCCAGCTCGCCGTCGCCACGCCGATCACACCGCGCGCCAGCTCGCCGTCGCCACGCCGATCACCGCGCCGAGCCAGACCGTTCCCGCGATGATCAGCGCCAGCCCGAACACCACCGGCACCAGCTCGCGTGCGCCGGCGCTCGGCTCCCAGAACCCGAGCACCAGCACCAGCCCGAGCGACGCGAGGATCCCCAGCGCGATCCAGTGCTCCTTGATGTCGAACCAGCGCGCCGCCGCCGCCGCGCGCCGGACCAGCTCGCCGGTCGCGGTCGCGTTCGTCGTCAGCTCCGGCGGCTCCCCGGCCTCACGCGCCCAGACCCGCTCGAGCGCGCGCTGGTGGCTGTCCCGGCCGGCGACCACCGCGGTGGCGTTCTCGAGGTACGCCGCGCGGACCTCGGCCTTGTAGGTCGGATACATCACGTTGCCGGCGGCGAACGCGGCGAGCTGCAGCCCCAGCACGATCCACGCGAACCGCCGCACCGACCGGATCCTGCCGAACCGGCCGCGCAGCAGGTCGCGCGCCCAGATCACCAGGTGCGTCGCGGCTCCCACCGCGGCCACGCCGAACGCGGTGTGGAGCACGAGCACCCAGCGCGCGGCGGCTTCGGTCAGCACGCCGGGAAGTGTACGCGTTGCTACGGCGGCGCGTACTGCTGTTCGGCATGTGTGCCGCGACGCTCACAACACTGACAGCGTTACAAATATTTCTCTTATTTTTTGTTTTGAGATCGGCTGTTGAGGAACTATGTTCAAATACGCTGTCCGTGGATGAGATCTCCCATTCATGAGATCTTCAAAGGAGTGGTGAGTGGGCGCACGACCGAGCGCATCCGGCACGGGATTCACGATCCCCTCATGTCGTCCAACCCCCAACCACCGTCGATCGACGCGATCTGATCAACCGTGTCGCTCCGCTGCCCGGTTCGCTGATCGCCCTGTCCCGCTCGCGGATAGTGGCGGCGCTCCATGAACCAGGCAGCGAGCGTCTGGTTCGATCGCTACGAACAGATCCAGGAACTCGGCGCCGGGGGCATGGCGCGGGTGCTCCTCGCCCGCGACCTGCTGCTCGAGCGCCGGGTCGCGCTCAAGCTACTGCGGAGCCCCGAGCCCGAGCTCAGCCAGCGACTGCTATTCGAGGCCCGCGTCACGGCACGTTGCCGACATGACAACATCGTTGTCATCTACGAGGTCGGACAACACAACGCAATCCCGTACATCGTCCTCGAGTACCTCTGCGGCAAGCCGTTGACCGCGCTGATCGAGAGTGCCGGCCGGCTGCCGTACGCCCGCGCGGTCGAGATCCTGGTGCCGGTGCTCGGGGCGCTACAGCACATCCACGACGCCGGCATCGTCCATCGCGACCTCAAGCCCGACAACATCTTCATGACGGAGTCGGGCATTCCCAAGCTGCTCGACTTCGGTATCGCGAAGCTGCTGCGACCGCGAGCGCCGGGCTGGGGCCCGGCCGACCACGCGCGCGATCCGCAGGATCCGCTCGACTGGGCCACCGGGAGCGCCCAGCTGACCCGGGCCGGTATGATCGTCGGCACCTACCAGTACATGTCCCCGGAGCAATGGGGGATCAGCGACGTCGATCACCTCACCGACATCTGGGCGTGCGGGATCCTGCTGCACTGGATGATCTGTGGCCGTCATCCGCTGCCCCACCTGGAGGGCAACCAGCTCGTCGTCACCGCGATGCTCGACTCGCCGATGCCGTCGATGGCCGAGGTCGCACCACCCGAGGTGCCGCGCGCGCTGATCGGTGTCGTCGACCGCTGTCTGCGCAAGCTCAAGGACCAGCGCTGGCAGAGCGCCGCTGCCCTCCTGGCCGCGCTCCGGCCGTTCATGCCGGGCGGCGACTCCGAGGGCAAGATCTCCTGGCCGTACGACGCTCCGACCCGGATCGCCGCCGCACCGCCACCGGCCATGCTCGCGTCGTGGGCCCCCGTCGCTGCCCCGCACCCGCCCGCGGCCGCGGCGATGCCGCACTCGGGCAAGAGCACGATCCTGTTCCTGGCCGCCGACCCCACCGGGGTCGACGAGTTCACGCTCGGCCGGCAAGCGCGCGCGATCCAGGAGGAGCTCGAGCGCGCCGGCTGGCGCGATCGCTTCGAGCTCGTCACCCGCTGGGCGCCGACGCCGCTCGATCTGCTTCGCGAGCTGCGCAAGATCAAGCCGATAGTCGTCCAGTTCGCGGGCAGCGGGCAGGCGGCCGCCGGCCACCGACACGGACAGCGGCTGGTCGGCGACCGTGTCGGCGGGCTGTTCTTCCAGGGGATCGATGGCCGGCCGCAGTTCGTGTCGGCCACCGCGCTGCAGGAGATGTTCGATGCGGCCGGCGCCTCGGTCCGGCTCGTGGTGCTGAACGGCTGCTTCTCGGAGCTGCAGGCCCAAGCACTGCTGCTGCACGTCGACTGCGTGGTTGGGACCCGCGGCACGGTCGATCCGGCCGCGGCCAAGGCCTACGCGATCGGGTTCTTCGGCGGCCTGGGCGAGCACGAGAGCGTCGCCACCGCCCACAAGCAGGGCTGCGCGGCGATCAGCTTGATGGGCCTGGGTGACGACGATCGGCCGCAGCTCATGGTCCGGCGCGGGATCGATGCCGCCAAGCTGTTCCCGGCGGCGGCGAGGGCGCCGGGCGCCCCGCGGTGATGCGCCGGGCCGCTCAGCCCCGCGCGATCAGCGCGCGCTCGGCAATCGACAGCGCGTAGGCGTCGAGCACGGAGCTGGCGAGCGCATCGTCGAGCTCGCGCGCGGCTGCGGTGGCGCAGGGATCGGCGGCGCGGCGCGACGGCTCGAGCTCGAGCCGCGCGGTGACGAGGCCTTCGATCGCGGCGCGCTGGTCCGGACCGGGCGCGGCGATCGGGAAGTTGCGCAGGTACTCGAGCTTGGGGCGCACCGAGCCGTTGAGCGCCGGGGGGAACCGGCGCCGGGCGTACCAGGCGTAGAGCGGCGAGCTCAGCACGGCGAGCAGGTAGAGGTCGGCCGAGGGCAGCATCCAGACCGTGGTGTCCGGCACCAGGTCGCCGCCGCGATCGAGCGCGCACACCGGGCCGGTCTGGATGTCCTGGTAGAGCAGGCGCGGCGCGCACGCCTTGACCAGCGGCCCGACCGGATCCTGCAGCTCGTACCAGCGGTACGGACCCGGCTTGCGGCCGCGCCACGGGCCTTGCCAGTCGCCCGGCCGGGGCTCGAGCGCGGCGCGAAACCCGGTGAGGTGATCGAGCACGCCGGGGAGCTCGGCGAGCTGGGTGCCGCGATCGACGAGCAGGATCCAGCGCTCGGGCTCGGCCGGCAGCCAGCGCCGCAGGTCGCGGCCCTTGACGAACGGGCGGATCACGGCGGCCGCCGCGGGCTCGGCCGCGAGCAGGCGGTCGCGGGTCACGCGGTCGAGCACGAAGGCGCGGTTGCAGCCGGTGACCACGCCGCGCGCCGGCCGGCCGGGCACGATGTCGCCCAGCGGCGGCCAGCGCAGCTCGAGTTGCTCGAGCAAGGCGCGATCTCCGGGCGCGTCGATGTGCCAGGGATCGGCGCGCCAGCGCTCGCGCGGATGCGGCGAGCCGACGCCGCGGAGCTCGACGCCGGCTCCCGGCGCCAGCCGCGCGGCTTCGATCGGGGTATCGCACGGTGCACCGGCGGTGCCCCACACGATGCACGGGAACGCATCGGCATCGCCGAACAGCGCCGTGCGCGCGAGGTCGATCACGCCCTCGACGCTGTGCTGGGCCGCGAGGTGGCCGCGCAGCGCGCGCCCATACCCCGCGGTCAGCCACTTGTTGGGCGTGATCAGGCAGAACCGGCCGCCGGGGCGCGCCAGCCGGTGGGCGAGCTCGACGAAGTAGACGTAGAGGTCGGCGGCGCCGTCGTAGCTCGCGAACCGCCGCAGCAGCGGCTTGTGCGCGGCGAGGTGCTCCTGCCGCACGTACGGCGGGTTACCGATCACCGCGTCGAACCCGCCGCGCGCGAAGACCTCGGGAAACGCGCCCGGCCAGTCGAGCGCGAGCGCGTCGCCGACCTGGAGCTGCTCGGCGCCGGCCCCGAGCGCCGCCCGCGCCGCCGCCACCGCCCGCGGGTCGACGTCGACGCCGTGGACGCAGCGCACCGCGCCGGCCCGCGCCACGTCGGCGGGCAGGCCCGACGCGACCAGGTGCTCCGCGATCACCAGCACCGCGGCGAGCAGGAACGCGCCCTCGCCGATCGCCGGATCGCAGATCCGGAGCGCGCAGATCTCCTCGAGCCCGCGGCCGCGCAGCAGCGGCTCGAGCGCGACCCGCGCCATCGGCTCGGTCACCTCGGGCGGGGTGTACACCACGCCCAGGGACCGCGGATCACCGTGGGTCGCCTGCACGGCGCGAGCGTACCCCGGCGCGCACGCGGGGGCCTGATCTCGGCAGCCCGGTGCAGCAAGCGGCGCGCTCTGCCATCCGGCGAGTTGCGCGTCACGGTCGCGCGGCCCGGCGGGATCACCACCGTGCCGCAACAGGTTGCGTATGGCCACACGTGATCACGCGACCGCGGGACGGTGGATCCGCGGGGACGTCGGCGGTCCTCGGCGGGACGGCGCTGCACGGCGCGCGACAGCGAGGCTCAGCGCGCGGCGCCGAGATCCCCGGATGGCTTGCGCCGGAGCGCTGCGGCCACGCGGCCGTTGCGGCGACTCGTCACGAAGCGCGCGGCAGCGTCTGGAGCACCCGGTTCTTGAGCCGCACCCAGGCAGCGCTCGCCTGGTCCGGATCCGCGCTGCACAGCGCGCAGAGTCCGGCGAGGTCCTTGTGCAGTGGCTCCGGCGTGCAGCGCACCAACCGCGACGCGACATCGCCGAGCGCTTCCAGATCGCCGTGGGCGCACGCCCAGTCGCCACCCACACACAGCTTGCCGACGGTCCGCGCGAGCGGATCCCTGCTGTGCAGCGCGAGTCGGACTTGGTTGACCATGTCCGGTATTCTTACAACTCCTGTGGCTGATGCAAACCAGGTGCAGCTGCCGGCTGCATTGCATTCTTCGCATGACGGTTACCCGGTCGCTGCAAACGCTACGGGATTCGCGGACTCGCTCGACGCAAACGTGAGCGCAATCCGGTCGTCAGATCGCGGCATGCGCGATGCACCGATCAGCCCACGGCATCTCGCCCAGCGCGAGCTCGCCGAGATCGATGCCGCAGGTATCGCAGCGGCCGTAGCGATCGTCGCCGGCGTCGAGCAGCTTGCGTCGCGCCTCGACCTGATCGAGCGCGAGCCGCAGGACCTCTTCGGGCCGCTTGCCGGGCTTCTGCGCGAGCAGCGCTGCGATCGACGGCGGCCGCTTGCCGCCGAGCACCTCGGCGAGCAGCGTCGAGAGCGTCCAGCCACGCCGCAATAACGCCGAGCGCAACCGGGAGCGCGTGGTCGGATCGAGGCGCACCCCGGCGAGCTTACACCGCGGCCGGCGCGGTGATCGGCGCGGCGGCCGATGCACCGATCCGCGCGACCAGCCGGGCGTGGCCGTCGGTCCCGGCCAGGCTCGCGAACACCCGCTGCGGCGAGCCCCAGTCGCTCCATCCCGAGCCGGTGACCGGCATCACCGCCAGCGCCTCGGCGTGAGACAGCACGTCGCGGCTGAAGTTCGACGCTGGCATGCCGTCGTACACCGCGTGCAGCGCCTCCCGTTCATCGAGTCCCCCGATCGACGCCGCATAGCGCTCGAACCGCAGGGTGTGCAGCGGCAGGTAGCGCTGCGCGAGATCCCAGAACCGCCGCGCCGGCCCGGTCGAGATGAACGTGTTCCACAGCCCGCCGCTGCGCCACAGCTCCTCGGCGAGCGCGTGGGTCGGCTTCTCGTGGAACCGCCGGACCGCGAACCCGCTGGTCCGCGCGACGCGTTCGCCGCGGACGATCCAGCCGTACTCGACCTCGGGACCGGTCGGCGTGACGCCCAGGAGCGCGATCCGGTCGTCGAGCCCGTCTGCGCGGGCGCCGGACAGCGCCTCGGCGATCGGCTCCGGGTTCGAGACGTGGTGATCCGATGGCAGGAACACGACCCGCGCGCTCGCCTCGCGCGCCAGGATCCGGATGAGCGGGAGTAGCAGCCCGGGCCCGGTGTCGAGGTTCCGGGGCTGGACGACGAGCTCGACGCCTGGGTAGGACGCGAGCTGGGCGCGCGCGAGCGCCTCGTGATGGCTGGTCACGATGACCGAGATCCGGTCGGCCGGGGTCAGCGCGGTCGCACGCTCGATCGTGGTCTGCATCAGCGAGCGCTCGCCCGCGAGCACCGCGAACTGCTTCGGGAGATCGGTGCCGTACAGCGCGCGGGTCAGGGGGGCAAGGCGCTGGCCCTCGCCGCCCGCGAGGACGACCACGTGCGGATGCTGAGTCATGGCGCCGACTGCTGTGCACCGCGTGCGCCAGGCTCCCCGGCCTGAGAATGGCTTGCTCGCAACGATCTGGGCCGAAGCCGTCGAGCGCCGTGGCACAGCGTGCGCCGTGACCCGAGACAGGCCGCTCATAGTCCGCCAACGCTCGCGAGCGCAGCCGGGAACGCCACGTTGTGCGCCGTGCGACCACCCACGCAGCTACCGGCGTGGGTCGACCAGCAGCTCTTCGAGCGTCCGGGTCAGTTCGGCAACCTTCACCGGCTTGGTCAAGTAGCGATAGAACCCCGCGGTCTGGCCATGGCTCGTGTCGTTGAGCAGCGCCGCGGCGGACAGGCCGATCACCGGGATGCCCTGGGTCTCGGGCCACTCCCGGAGTCGCTGCATGGCATCGAACCCGCTCATCCCCGGCAGGTTGATGTCCCTCGGTGAGGCTGCGCGACTCCGCGGTCTGTCGGTAGCACGGACAGCTAACCTCAATATCTCGACCGTTCCGCTGCTCATTCGCGCGCGCCGCCGAAACGGCGAAGGGTCCCGCATCGCTGCGAGACCCTTCTGTTTCCTGGTGGAGCCAAGGGGGATCGAACCCCTGACCTCTAGAGTGCGATTCTAGCGCTCTCCCAGCTGAGCTATGACCCCAGGCAGGCGGTATGGGTATCAGCGAGGCCAGGGTCTGTCAAGCGCGCCGGCGGCCGCGGCACGCCGCGCAATCCGGTGGCCGGGCAGGCGGTTACCTCGCCCGCGCGCAAACCCACCGGCGCGCCGGCTGGTGGCCCGCCGCCCGACCCTGGTAGTCCTTCGCAAGCCATGGCGCGCGAACGCCTCGACAAGCTGGTGCACAGCCGCGGCCTCGCGGCGAGCCGGGAGCGGGCGCGCGCGCTGATCATGGCCGGCGACGTGCTGGTCCGCGGCCAGCCGGAGACCAAGCCAGGCACGCTGATCGATCCCGCCGCCGAGATCGCGGTGCGCGCCGCCGATCACCCGTACGTGTCGCGCGGCGCGCTCAAGCTGATCGCCGGGCTCGACCGGTTCGCGATCGACCCGGTCGGGAGGGTCGCGCTCGACATCGGCGCCTCGACCGGCGGCTTCAGCGACGTCCTGCTCCGGCGCGGCGCCGCGCGGGTCTACGCGATCGACGTCGGCTACGGCCAGCTCGCGTGGTCGATCCGGCAGGACCCGCGCGTCGTCGTGCTCGAGCGCCACAACGCGCGGACGATCGACCCGGCGCTGGTCCCCGAGCCCTGCGACCTCGCGGTGATCGATGTCTCGTTCATCTCGCTCACGCTGGTCTTGCCGCGGGTCCGCGAGCTGCTGCGGCCGCCGGCTGGCAAGCCGATCATCGCCCTGGTCAAGCCGCAGTTCGAGGTCGGCCGCGCGCTGGTGGGCAAGGGCGGCGTGGTCCGCGATCCGGCCGCGCGGCGCGGCGCGATCGACAAGGTCCGGACCTGGGCCGGCGCGCACGGCTTCGTCGTGGGTCCGCCGGGTGGCGATGGCAGCGCAGACGCCGGCGCCGGCGGCCTCGGCGAGGACGTCGTCGAGTCACCGATCACCGGCCCGGCCGGCAACGTCGAGTACCTGCTGCTGCTGCGCACCGCGTGACCCCCGGGGAGCGCCGCGGTACAAACGGCCGTGATCGATCTCGTGCGCGATCTCGGCGCCGCGGCCCCCCGGACGATGTGCGGGCGCTGCCGCCGGCCGGCGAGCGTGTGCTACTGCCGCGCGCTGCCGCGGATCGACACCGCGACCCGGATCGTGATCCTGCAGCACCCGCGCGAGCGCGACATGCCGATCGGCACCGCGCGCATGGCGAGCCTGTGCCTGCCCGGGGCCGAGCTCCACGTCGGCGTCCGCTGGGACGGCGAGCCGCTGACCCGCGCGCTCGGCGATCCGGCGCGGCCGCCGATCCTGCTCTATCCGGGGCGGGACGCGCGCGACATCCTGCGCGATCCGCCGCGCGGCCCGGTCACGCTGGTCGTGGTCGACGGAACGTGGTCGCAAGCCCGGACCGTGGTCCGCGACAACCCCGTGCTCCAGGCCTTGCCGCGCTACGCGTTCGCGGCCCCCGAGCCATCGCAATATCGGATCCGTCGCGAGCCGTGCGCCGAGTACGTCTCGACGATCGAGGCGCTGATGCACGTCCTCGGGGTACTCGAAGGCGATCCGGCGCGGTTTCGCAGCCTGCTCGATCCGCTGCGCGCGATGGTCGATGCCCAGCTCGCGTGTCAGGCGAGCTCGCCGCGCCGTGGGGTCCGCCAGCGCAACCGGCCGCGGCCGCCGCGCCGGACCGCGCCCGACGAGGTCCTCGAGCGCTTCGACGACCTGGTGTGCGTGGTCGGCGAGGCCAACGCCTGGCCGCGCCGCGGCGGCGGCCCGCCGGACGAGCTCGTCCAGCTCGCCGCGCACCGGATCGCGACCGGCGAGACCTTCGCGCAGATCTTCGCGCCCGCGGGCCGGCTGGCGCCGAGCACGGCGTTTCACGTCGAGCTCGCCGAGCATGACCTCCGCGGCGGTGCCCCGATCGGCGCGCTGCGCGACCAGTTCTCCCGGTTCGTGCGGCCCACCGATCTGCTGTGCGCGTGGGGCCACCACGGCCTCGATCTCGCCATCGCGAGCGGCTTGCCCGCCGTGGACCGGCTCGATCTCCGCGCCGCGGCCCGCCGCATCGCCAACCGCAAGCTCGGCAGCCTCGAGGCCTACGCGGCGTCGATCGGTCCACCGCCGGCGTCGCTGGCGCCGGGGCGCGCCGGACGGCGGCTCGCCCTGCTCGCGCAACTCGTGCGCGCCTGGCACGGCTGTGCCGACGCTTGCCACGCGCCGTGACGTGATGCGCGCGCCCTCGGGCCGCCGGGATCGCCTGCGACGCGCGATTTCCATGATTCGTCAGGCGCAGTTACGGGTGCGACGCTTGCCAAGACTTGTGACGACTTGTCACACTGGGCAGGCTTGCAGTCGCCGTGGTGGTCCGGCCTGGATTTACGTGTGCTCCGCCACGTAAAGGGAGTGCTGCGTCGCCGCGAGCTCGAGCTCGAGCTCGTCGCCCGCCGGCCCGCCGAGGCAGCGGTGTTCGCCGCGATCTCGGTCGAAGATCCGGACGGCGCCGGCCTGGCGGTGTCCGCGCCGCGCGTGGCGTCGCACGAGCTCGACTGGATCCAGCAGATGCTCGACGAGGCCGCGCTCGATGTCGCGACCGCGCTCCGCGATCGCGGCGCCGAGCCCGCGGCTCCCGCCGAGCTCGCCGCAGGCACCGAGCGCCGGCCCGCCGTGCAGCCCGAGGCCGCACCGGAGCACCGCACCGGCTACCACGGCATCATCGGCAGCTCGCCGGTGATGCAGGACCTCTACCAGCTGCTCGATCGGATCGCACCGTCGGACGCCACCGTGCTGGTCCAGGGCGAGAACGGCACCGGCAAGGAGCTCGTCGCGCGCGCGATCCATGTCGGCTCGGAGCGCCGCGATCGCAAGTTCGTGGTGACCAACTGCTCGGCGTTCAACGACAACCTGCTCGACTCCGAGCTGTTCGGCCACAAGCGCGGGGCGTTCACCGGCGCGGTCGTCGACAAGCCCGGGCTGTTCGAGGTCGCCGATACCGGCACGTTCTTCCTCGACGAGATCGGCGACATGTCGCCATCGCTGCAGGTCAAGGTGCTGCGCGTGCTGCAGGAGGGCACGTTCACCCGGGTCGGCGACACCGAGACCCGCCAGGTCGACGTCCGGATCATCGCCGCCACCAACCGCGATCTCGCCGCGATGGTCGCCGCCGGCCGGTTCCGCGAGGACCTGTACTACCGGATCCACGTGCTGAGCGTGGTGCTGCCGGCGCTGCGCGACCGCCGCGACGACGTGCCGCTGCTGATCGACCACTTCCTGGCGCGGCATCGCCGGCTGGGCGCCAAGCGGCTCGGCGCCGAGTGCGCGGCGCGCATGCACGCCTATCCCTGGCCCGGCAACGTCCGCGAGCTCGAGAACGAGATCGAGCGGCTGGTCGTCCTGGCCGGCGACGCGGCCGTGATCGGCCCCGAGCTGCTGTCGCCGCGGATCCGCCAGTGGGAGCCCTCGGCCGAGCCCGAGCGCGTGGTCGACCCGAGCTCGCTGCCCGCCGCGGTCGAGGCGCTCGAGCGCCGGATGATCGGCGCGGCGATGCGCCGCCACGGCGGCAACAAGACCCGCGCCGCCGAGGAGCTCAAGGTCTCGCGCCGGAACCTGATCCGCCTGGTCCAGAAGTACGAGCTCGAGTAGCCCCGGCGTCCGCGGCCTCAGCGCGGCGCGAGCGCGATGACCAGGTCCGGATGGCTCCACGTGAACCCGAGCTCCTGCAGCCGGCGCGGCACGACGCGGCGGCCGTGGAGTGCGTAGTCGGCGAGCTCGCCGAGCGCGGCGCGCAGCGCGAAGCCGGGCACCGGCAGCCAGCTCGGGCGGCCGAGCGCCTTGCCCAGGGCGCGCGACAGCTCGGCGTTGCGCACCGAGGCCGTCACCAGGTTGATCGGCCCGGTGTAGCGCTCGTCGGCCGCGGCGGCGACCAGCGCGCGGACCGCGTCGTCGCGGTGGATCCACGGCACCCACTGCCGGCCGCTGCCGATCGGGCCGCCGACGAACAGCCGGAACGGCGTGGTCAGCTTGGCGAGCGCGCCGCCCGGGCCGAGCACCATGCCGATCCGCATGCAGGCGACGCGGAGCCCGAGCGCCTGGGCCGCGCGCGCCTCGGCCTCCCAGTCGCGGCACAGCCGGGCGAGGAACGTGTCGCCGGGCTCGGCGGCCTCGGTGACCTCGTCGTCGTCGAACTCGCTGTCCCGGGCATCCGGCGCGAACGGGTAGTAGTCGATGCCCGACGCCGAGATCAGCGCGCGCGGCCGCGACCCCGCCGGCAGCGCGGCGATCACCTCGACCAGCGTGCGGGTCGCCTCGACCCGGCTGTCGCGCAGCCGCTGCTTCTGCCGCGCGTCCCAGCGCCGCCCGGCGATCGGCTCACCCGCGAGGTGGACGATCGCCGCGGCCCCGGCGAGCGCCGCGCCCCACGGCCCCGCGCTCTGCAGATCGGCGGCCACCGCGGTGACGTCGCCGAGCACCGCCCGCGCCCGCTCGGCGTCGCGCGACAGCACGATCACCTCGTCGCCGGCGCCGCGCAGCGCCCCGACCAGCGCGCTGCCGATGAACCCGGTCGCGCCGGTGACCACGAGCTTCCGCCGCTCCGCCATGGGTCACACGATAGCCCGCGCGCCGCGGCCCGGCGAAACCGGTGCCGCGATCCGAGCCGCCACGAACGCCTTGGCCGCGCGGCAGGCGTCGACCAGCGCCAGGCCCCGCGCGAGGTGCGCCGCGAGCGCCGACGACAAGGCGCAGCCGGTGCCGTGGACGTGCTCGCCGCCGGGCGTCCTGGGCCCGTGCAGCGGCTCGACGCCACCGGCGTGGCACAACAGGTCGACCGACTCGTCCCCGCCGAGGTGGCCGCCCTTGACCAGCACCGCCAGCCCGAGCCGCTCGGCGAGCGCGCGGCCCGCCTCGCGCGCCTCGGCCAGATCCGCGACCGCCGTGCCGGTGAGCTCCGCCAGCTCGCCGGCGTTGGGCGTCAGCACGGTCACGTGCGGCGCCAGCGCCGCCACGGCATCCTCGAGCCGGCCGTCGAACCGGGCCACGCCGCGCGACGGCTGGACGATCGGATCCCACACCACCGGCGCGCCGGTCAGGGCGAGCGCCCGCGCGATCGCCTCGGCGACCGCGGTCGCGCCGAGCATCCCGATCTTGACCGCCCGGACCTCGACGTCGGACAGCAGGAACTCGAGCTGCTCGCGAACCCGATCCGCGGCGACCGCCTCGGCTTCGACCACCGCCGTCGTGTTCTGCACGGTCAGCGCGGTCACGACTCCGACCGGCCGGCAGCCGAGCTCGCTCACCACGCGGACGTCGGCGATCAGGCCCGCACCGCCGGACGGGTCGAGCCCGGCGCAGATCAGGACATCGGGCGCGTCCGCGCCGCGGGTCACGAGTCGAACGCCGCCAGCCCGGTCACGTCCTGGCCGACGATCAGCGTGTGGATGTCGTGCGTGCCCTCGTAGGTGTACACCGACTCGAGGTTCAGCATGTGGCGGCCGCACTGGTAGTCGTCGGTCACGCCGTTGGCGCCGAGGATGTCGCGGGCATCGCGGGCGATGTCGCGGGCGATCGCGACGTTGTTGCGCTTGGCCAGCGAGATCTGTCCGGCGGTGATCTTGCCGGCTTCCTTGAGCCGGCCGAGCTGCAGGCACAACAGCTGCGCCTTGGTGATCTCGGAGACCATGTCGACGAGCTTCTTCTGGACCAGCTGGTAGCCGGCGATCGGCTTCTTGAACTGCACGCGATCCTGGGCGTAGCGCAGCGCCTCGTCGTAGCAGGCCATCGCCGCGCCGACGGCGCCGTAGCAGATCCCGAACCGGGCCTGCGACAGGCACGACAGCGGCCCGCGCATGCCGCTGACGCCGGGCAACAGCGCGTCGTGGCCGACCTCGCAGTCCTCGAGCACCAGCTCGCTGGTCACGCTGGCGCGCAGCGACCACTTGCCGTGGATGTCGCGCGCGGTGAACCCCGGGGTCTGGGTCGGCACCAGGAAGCCGTGGACCTTGCCGTCGAGCTTGGCCCACACCAGCGCGACGTGGGCGATCGAGCCGTTGGTGATCCAGCGCTTGGTGCCGGTCAGCCGGAAGCCCGACGCGGTCCGGGTCGCGGTGGACAGCATCCCCGTCGGGTTCGAGCCGAAGTCGGGCTCGGTCAGGCCGAAGCAGCCGATCACCCGGCCGGCGGCCATCTCGGGCAGGTAGCGCTGCTTCTGGGCCTCGGAGCCGAACGCCCAGATCGGGTACATCACCAGCGAGCTCTGCACCGAGGCGAACGACCGGATCCCCGAGTCCCCGCGCTCGAGCTCCTGGCACACCAGGCCGTAGGCGGTCGGCGTGATCCCGGCACAGCCGTAGCCGGTCAGCGAGCTGCCGAGCAGCCCGAGCTTGCCGAGCTCCTCGACCAGCTCGCGCGGGAACTTGCCCTGCGCCCAGTGCTGGCCGATCGAGGGCATCACCCGCGAGGTCACGAGCTCGCGAACGGTGTCGCGCACCAGACGCTCCTCGTGGCTGAACAGCTCGTCGATCGCGTAGTAGTCGAGGGCGGCGTATGCCATGGCAGATCTCCAGGCCCGGGTAGCAGGGCGGCCCGGGAACGGCAAAGAGGGAAGTGGCCGGCCCCGGCGGTATACTGCGACGATGGTGCGCGCGGCAATGATCGCGGTCCTGATCGCGGGCTCCGCGGCGGTCTCGGTGGCCCCGGCGCACGGCGACGCCTTGCACGACGCGCTCCACGAGCTCGGCGAGGCCTACCGCGCCTACGATGCCGGCCAGCTCGACCCGGCACGGGACCACCTGGCCCGGCTCGACGACCGCGGCCTGGCGATCCGCGACTACGCGCTGTGGCTGCGCGGCATGGTCTGGCTGCGCCTCGGCGAGCCCGGCCGCGCCGAGGCGGCATTCCGCCAGCTCGGCCAGGCCGCGAAGGCCGCCGGCTCGCCGTTCGCGCGCGAGGTCGCCTGGCGGCTCGCCGACTGCGCCTGGGATCGCGGCGACCACAAGGCGGCCGCCCGGGCCTACCAGACGGCGATCGCCGCCAAGGACGCCCTCGAGGTCGGCGACGTCGGCACGGCGATGTACCGGATTGCGATGACCGCGACCACCACCGAGCCCGGCGCCGCCGCCGCCCGGTTCCGCGCGCTCGCGATCGAGCACCCGGCGCACCCGCTCGCGCTCCGCGCCGAGACCAGGCTCGCCGAGCTCGGCGCGCCGCCGCTGACCGCCGGCGAGCGCATCACCCGCGCGCAGCACCTGGCCGACGCCCACCTGTGGGACGAGGCCGTCGCCGAGCTGTCGCTGATCGGCGACCGCGTGCCCGCCGACGTCGCCCGCGAGCGCGACTACTGGCTCGGCATCACGCTGTACAAGATGCGCCGGCGCTACGCCGACGCCGGCAAGCTACTGCTCGGCGTCGCCGGTGATCCCGGTGCTCGCGGCAGTCCCGGTGCTCGCGGCGACCGAGGCGCCGAGGCGATGTTCCACGGTGCGCGAGCCCTGTCTCGTTCCGACCGCGACGATGACGCGATCGCCTGGTACCGCAAGGTCGTCGCCACCTACCCCGACACCCTCTACGCCCAGGAGGCGCAGTTCCTGTCGGGCTGGCTCGAGTTCAACCGCGGCCGCTACGAGCAGGCGCTCCCGCCGCTCGAGGCCTCGCTCAAGCGCTACCCGCGCTCGAAGTTCGTCGACGACGCGCTGTGGTTCCTCGGCATGTCGCACTACTTCCTCGGCCACTGGCCCCAGGCCCGGGTCCGGCTCGACGAGCTGTCGCGGCGCGGTGGCGCGCTCGAGGGCGGCAAGGGCAGCTACTGGCTGGCGCGGATCGACGAGCGGCTCGACGACAAGCCCGCCGCGATCGCCGGCTACACCCGGACCGTCACGCGGTTCCCGTTCTCGTGGTACGCGCTGCTCGCGCGCGCCCGGCTCGCCGCGCTCGGCACCGTGGTGCCGCCGTTCGGCGTCGCCGATCCCAGCCCGCGCGGCCCCCGGCTCGCCGCCGAGGTCGACGAGTCGCTCGCCAGCGATCCGCTGATCGCGCGCGCCGATCAGCTGATCGCCGCGGGCCTGGGCAGCGAGGCCGGCGACGAGCTGTCGCGCAGCGAGCGCGCGTTCCTGCGCCGCCATGACCGCGCCCGGGCGTTCGCGATGCTGCTCGATCGCTACCGCAAGGCCGGCAACTACTTCCGGCCGTGGATGCTCGCGGTCAGCTACAGCGGCAGCGCGCTCGACGGCCCCCCCGAGGCCGACGCACGGCGCTGGTGGGAGAACGCCTATCCGCGCGCGTACCGCGACCTGATCGAGAAGTACCAGGCGCTCGGCGACAACCCCGAGGGCTACCTGTACTCGATCATGCGCAAGGAGAGCGGCTTCAACCCGCACGACCTGTCGTACGCCGATGCCCAGGGCCTGCTCCAGATGATCCCGCCGACCACGCTGCGCGTCGCGCGCGAGCTCAAGATCCCCTACGACCCCGGCCGGCTCTACGAGCCCGCCTACAACATCCAGACCGGCAGCTGGTACATCGGGCACCTGCTCCAGAAGTTCAAGCGCCAGGTCCCGATCGGCGCCGGCTCGTTCAACTGCGGGCCGCGCCCGGTCATGAAGTGGCTCGATCAGTACGGCGATCGCGAGATCGACGAGCTCGTCGAGCTCGTGCCGTACAGCCAGACCCGCGAGTACATGAAGAAGGTGACCGAGAACTTCGCCCGCTATCAGTATCTCTACGAGGGCAAGATCTACGAGCAGCCGCTCACCGTCGACAAGCACTACCTCGACGATCGCCTCACGTACTAAGTGCCCCCCTCGCAGTGGATCTGACCGGACCGGTTCGCCCCGCTGCCCCGCTGCCCCGCTGCCCCGCTGCCCCGCTGCGGCGCTGGGGAGAACGCCAACACGCGCGCTTGCGACGCGGTTCTGGCCCCTCACTCCGTCTGTTAACCGCCGGATTGCGATCGAGCGTCCGTGCCATCCTCACGACCGGCCGACGAAGGACCACCCGGCCTGGGAATCTATCTCCGTTCGTGGCCAGACCGTCGTCGCGGCGCTGCGCGTTGCCGCGTGCGCGACCGCCCGATCGCTCGGGACCTCTGCGCAAGGAACTGGCGGCGGCCTGGCGACCGAGGTCACGCAGGCGGCACGACGCCATACCGGCGACGCCACGCGCATGCAACGCTGTGACTCGTGGAAGCTCCGACGCCCGGCGATGGCCCGCGCGCCCCCGACCCGGACCCGCTGATCGGCGAGATCCAGCGCGAGCGCCGCGACCGCCGCATCCTGGTCATCGCCGCCGCGGTCGGCATCATCTGCGGCGCCGTGGTCGGCATGGCGTTCATGCTCGGCGCGATCGACGACGCGGACTACGCGACCAGTGGGTTGCTCCACGCCCATGGCGCGCTGCTGGGGATCCTCGGGCCTCCGGTGCTCTGCATGGCGATCGGCTACGCCATGTTCGCGCTGCGCCGGGGCCGCCGCCGTCGCTGACCCAGGCACCGACGTGGGCGCCGAACGCAACCGCCCGAAACCCCTCGCGGCGCGTGATCCGGCGCCGCCGGTGGATGGCCGGTCGACCGAGGAGCGGCTATCGTCTTGGGGATGAAGATCCAAGGCACGATCCGCCGCAGCGACCTCGAAGGCGGACTCTGGGTGCTCGAGACCGACAGCGGCGAGCGCTACCAGCTCACCGGCTCGCTCGGCGGCTGCAAGGACGGCATGGCCGCCGAGGTCGAGGGCAAGGTCGACAAGAACGCGATGGGGATCGGAATGACCGGCCCGCAGCTCAGCGTCCAGAAGATCACCGCGCGCTGACATTCCCTCGCGCGCCCGACCGCCTTCACCGCACGCTGACACCCCCTCGCGCGCCGACCGCCTTCACCGCGCGCTCTCACCCCCTCGCGCGCCGACCGCCTTCACCGCGCGCTCTCACCCCCTCGCGCGCCGACCGCCTCCACCCCACGCTCTCACCCGCTCGCGCGCCGACCGCCTCCACCGCACGCTCTCACCCCTCGCGCGCCGACCGCCTTTACCGCGCGCTCTCACCCCAAGCACGCGCGAGGAATCGGCGGCCCGAGGACCGCTCCGGCAGCGCGAACGCCTCTCCGCCGCGGCGGGCCAGATCTACCGCGCTCCTTGGCGAAGCAGACCCTGCGCACGCCTCTCCGCGGCGGCGGGCCAAGCTCGGAGCCGAGCACGCCTCGCACGCCCGTCCGCCCTTGGTCGGGGCACGCGCTCTCGGAGCCGAGCTCCGCGCCGCGCGTTCAGGGCTGCGCGGAGCCCGAGCCGGGCGAGCCGCCCGCGGGGGGCGCGCCGGAGCCCGGTTCGGGCTGAGCCGCTGCGCTGCCCGCCGGTGCAGTGGCCGCAGTCTCGGACGGCGCGGGTGGCGGTGCCGGTGCGTCGGACGCGGTCGCCGCCGGGGCGTTCAGCGTGACGTCGGCGCCGTCGGTGAGCGCCGGATCGGGGGGACACGTCAGCTTGACCGCGTCGGGCTGGACATCCGCGATCGTGCAGGTCACGCGCTGCTCGCCCTTGCCGATCGCGACCTCGACGCTGGCGTTGCCGGCGAACGGTCGGGCGTTGCTCACCTTGAACGTCGCGACCGGGATCGCATCGCGCTGGATCCGCGCGACCACGGCGTCGGCCACCACCTTCTGACCGGGCTTGGCCGCCGGCGAGAACACGCCGCTGGCCGTCGCATGGATCATGAAGTTGTCGAGGTCCGCCATCTTCTTGGCGAGCTGATCCTCCTTGAGCCGCAGCGTCTTCTGCCGGTCGGCGATCTCGGTCTCCGCCGCGGTCTCGGCGGCCTTGTTGCCGGCGCCGTGCGCCGTGTCGCGGCGCCTCGTCGCCGCATCGATCGCGTCCTTGAGGCGCTTCTGCTCGCGCCCGAGCCCGGTGAGCTCGGCCTCGATCGGCTTGTCGCCGACCAGCCGCAGGATGATGTCACCCTCCTTCACCACGGCCTTGTCGGTCAGGATGTTCTCGATCACCCCCGCGCGCGTCAGCTTGACGTCATCGGGCGCCGGGGTCTCGAGCACGATCTTGGCGGTGAGCGCGGGCGGCGGTGATGGCGGCGGTGGCTTCATCGCGACCGGAGCCGGCAAGGCACCGACGTCGGCATCGGGCGACGGCTTGGCGAGCACGTACTTCCAGACCAGGAACACGCCGCCGCCGAGCACTGCCAGGACCAGCAGCACGATCAGCACCGGGCTCACGCCGCGGCTGGGCGCCGGTGGCGACAGCGGCTTGGCGACCGTGGCCGTCACCGGAGCGGCCGGCAGCTCGACGGGCGGTCGGGTGGCGGACGGCTGCCGGCTCGGCGGCGACTTCCCGACCCGGATCTCCGGCCGGGTCTCGAGCGACCGCGCGGTCTCGGCGGCCCGCGGCGCCTCGAGCGAGCGCTCGGTGTCGGGCGGCTGGGTGCGCTCGGTGTCCTCGTAGGCCGGCTCCAGCGCCGGTGCCTTCGTGGTCGGCCGCTCGTTGATCGAGTCGATCACGTCGGCGATGTCGGGCGGCACCTCGACCGTCATCACCTTGGAGGCGCGCACCGCCTCCTTCACGTCGTCCGGCCGGACCGCGATGTGATCGCTCAGGTCGATCGAGACGTCCGACGAAATGTCGGGAGAGACATCGGCCGGCACCGGCGTCGGTCTCGGCGTCGGCCGGGCCGGGCGCGAACCCGGGGCGCCGAGCGCCACGTCGATCGACGGCGCGGGGGTCGGCCTGGTGATGCGTGGCCCGGCGCCCGCCGTGCCCAGCGCGACCTCGGGTGCGGGCGTCATCTGCGCGCCTCGCGCCGGCGCGGCCCCCGCCGTGCCGAGCTCGAACCCGGACGACGGCTGCGGCCTCGCCGGCGGTGTGACCACCACGCCGGGCGCCAGCTCCGCGGCCGGCGCTTCGCCCGCGGCCCGCTCGGCGCCGGTCTCGGCGTCGATGAACCCGAGGTCGCCGAGCGTCGCGATCACGGTCCGGACCTCGTGCGGCGACGGCGTCAGCCCGAGCTCGTCCTGCGCCCACTTGACGATCCCGGCGATGTCGCGCTCGCCGTCCATCCCGCAGGCCAGCGAGTACTCGACCTCGTAGAACCGGAATACGTTGCCGCTGTCCGGCGCCATTACATCGATGAACCGGGCGCCTGGTGCCTCGACCAGCTCGGCGACCAGATCCTCGCGCAATCTCGGCCGCTCGCGTCCGGAGCCTCCGGCGCTCCCGATCGTCGCGGCTTGCATCAGCCGCCCTTTCGCAGCTCGGTCAAGACGAGCTTGGCAACCGCCTTCAGCGTGTCGAACACACCGATCCCCTTGGGCGCGACCGCCTCGAAGCTCGGCACCTTGGTCGGGTTCAGCGCTTCCTCGAGCTCGCTCATCTGGATCGCGTTGGGCAGGTCGCGCTTGTTGTACTGCACGACGTACGGCAGCTTGTCGAGATCGTAGCCCTGCTCCTGGAGGTTCTGGCGCAGGTTGTCGAGCGACTCGATGTTCGCCTCCATGCGTTCCATCTGGGAGTCACCGACGTAGACCACGCCGTCGACGCCCTTCAGGATCAGCTTGCGGCTGGCGTCGTAGAACACCTGACCGGGCACCGTGTACAGGTGGAACCGGGTCTTGAAGCCGCGGATCTCGCCGAGCGACAGCGGCAGGAAGTCGAAGAACAAGGTCCGCTCGGTCTCGGTCGCGAGCGAGATCATCTTGCCCTTCGCCTCGGGATTGGTCTTGTTGTAGATGTACTGAAGATTCGTCGTCTTCCCGCACAGGCCGGGACCGTAGTAGACGATCTTGCAGTTGATCTCGCGCGACGAGTAGTTGATGAAGCTCATGGGGTGCTCGGCGCGCTAGTCGTTGAACAGATTGTCGATGTCGTCATCGGTGATCTCGGAGAACACGGACGGCTGGCCCACACCGAGCGCGCTCTTCTTGACCATCACCTCGAGCACGATGGTCAGCTCGGCCGCGGCCTTGCGCACCCGCAGGCGGACCAGCCCCAGCGAGCTACGCTCGTCGAACAGCACGACGAGGATCACCCGCTGGCCGACGATGGAGATGTGGACGTTGGTCTTCTCGCCCTCATGAAACTGCCCGGCGAACTCGCGCTCGGCCAGGAGCTGGGCGATCCCACCGGTGGCCGCGACGTTGCCCGCCGTCAGCGACGACAGCGACGTCACGTCGAGCTGCTGGGTATCGCCCGCCTGCGCGATCGCCTGGCCGTTCTTGTCGATGACGAGCACGGCCTTCGCATTCGAGTCTCGATGAAGGATTTCGCAGATACTATTGATCTGCTGCAGCTCTTCTTCATACATGACGAGCTGTTGGATCATCGCACCATGGCTCCCTAGAAACTCGAACAGCAACTCGAAGACCGGCCCGGTCACCCTCGAACACCGGGGCGCCTCGCCGTCGAGTCACGGTAGCAACCCACCAAAATTCATTCAACGTTTCGGCCCATCTATCCACCGCCGGCTCACCCGCCGGCTCACCCGCCGGCCACCCGCCGGCCACCCGGTGCTACCCGGACGCGCACAGAGCGCTGCCAGCTCACCAAAATTTGTAGCCTACATCGTCGCCCGACCTGCCAGGGCACGCGCGATCGTGGCCTGGTCAGAGTATTCGAGCTCACCGCCGACCGGCAACCCGGTCGCGATCCGCGACACCTGGATGCCGAGCGGCTTGAGCGTACGGGCGATGTACATGGCCGTGGCCTCGCCGTCGACCGACGGGCTGGTCGCGATGATGACCTCGCGGGTCCCCCCGGCCTCGCTCGCGCCGCCGAGCCGGCGCACCAGCTCGGCCAGGCGGATGTCGTCCGGGCCGATGCCCTCGAGCGGCGACAGCAGGCCGTGGAGGACGTGGTAGCGGCCCCGGAAGTGCCCGCCACGGTCGATCGCGATCAGGTCCGAGGGGGTGGCGACCACGCAGATCGTGTCGGCGTCACGTCGGGGATCCGTACACATCCCGCAAGGATCTGATTCGGTCATGGTCATGCAGATCGAGCACAGCCGGATCCGCTCGGTCGCGTCGAGCAGCGCCTGCGCCAGATCCCGGATCTGCTGATGGCTCGAGCGGATCAGGTGAAACGCGAGGCGTGTCGCGGTCTTCTCGCCGATGCCCGGCAGGCGCGCGAGCTCTTGCACCAACCGCCGGATCGGGTCGCCCATGTCGTGAAACCGCCTAGAAGCCCGGCATGCCGGGGAGCCCGGCCATCGGCCCCATGACCGTGGCCATCTTCTCCTTGGTGGTCTCGCGGACCTTGGTGGCCGCGGCGTTGATCGCCGCGGTGACAAGGTCCTCGAGCATGCCGACGTCGTTGGGATCGACCACCGACTTGTCGATCTTGACGCGAACCACCTCGAACTGACCGTTGACCGTCGCGGTCACCAGCCCTCCGCCGGAGGTCCCGTCGCAGGTCATCTTGGCCAGCTCCTCCTGGGCGCGCTGCACGTCACCCTGGAGTTTCTGGGCCTGCTTCATCAGAGCGTTGAGATCGGGCATCTTTCCGTTAGACATCGGTCTTGATCTCCTTGATCTGGGCGCCAAACGTCCGCAGGACGTGCTTGGTGATCGGGTGCTCGCGGGCCTCGACCTCGCGCTTCTCGCGCTCGGCGGAGGTGCGCTCGCGCGTGGCCTCGAGGACCGACCGGGCGCCGGCCGCGTTCGACTCACCGGCGTCGAGCAGCCGGACCGCGACCTTGAGGGTCCGGAGCGCGGGCCCGAGGCCGCGCAAGATCGCCGCGAGCTCGTCGGCGGTGTCCCGCGCCATCTCGCCGATGACGTGGAACTCGACCGGAAAGCCAAGCTCGAGCAGGTCGGAGGTCCAGCGCAGCACCCGCGCATGTTGAAACCCGTGCAGCGACGGCTTGCGCAGCGCCTCGAGCTCGAGCAGCTCGTGCCAGGTCCGGAGCGCCTCCGAGGCGTCGACCGGGATCGCGATCGCCGGAGCCGCCGCCCGGGACTCGCCCGGCGCGCCGTGATCGTGCGGGCCGGAGCCCGACGCGGCGGTCTCGAGCCGCGGCACAGGTCCCGACGGCTGCATCGACACGGGGGACGACACGGTGGCCGGCGCCTCGGCGAGGACCACGCCGCCGTGGGCCGGAGCGGTGGCCTCGCGGCCTCGCGGCCCGCCACCCGGTCCGGACTCGGAAGACCTGGTCGGCCCCGCGACCCCGCTCCCGGTTGCCGGGGCTTGCGGCACCGGCGGAGAGGACGGCGGCACGGACGCGCTGCTCGTCACTGCCGATGGACCCGATGGACCCACAGGCGACGGTGCCGCGCCGCGCGAAGCCGGAGCCGCAGCTCCCGCGCCGGGCGGCGCCACGCCAGACAGTGCCACGCCAGACAGCGCCACGCCAGACGGCGCCACGCCAGACGGCGCCACGCCAGACGGCACCACGCCAGCCGGCACCACGCTCGCCGGCACCACGCTCGCCGGCACCGCGCTGGCCGGCACCACGCTCGCCGGCACCACGCGCGCCGGCACCACGCTGGCCGGCGCCGGTGGTGGTGTGATCGGGGCCGTCGAGGGGGCCCGGGCCGCTGCAGGATCCGACGGCGGCATCGCGGTCCGGCTCGGCGGTGCCGGGCGCGGTGGCGGGCCGCTCGACGCAGCCGGACGAGGCACCGGCCGGTCCTTGGCGCCGCCACCGCCGCCGCCCGCGCGCGCCGGCTTGCCCGCGAGGCGGGACTCGAGCTCGGTCAGCCGCGCGAGCAGATCGCCGAGCGGGACCAGTGGCTCGACGGTGGCGACGTCGATCAGCGCGCAATCGAGCACCAGCCGCGGCTGCAGCGTCTTGCCGAGCTCGTCGCAGCACCGCAGCATGCGCTCGAACATCTGGGTGATCCGCGAGCGCTCGAGCGCGGCGGCCTCGCCGGTCAGCTCCTCGAGCTCCTCGTCGGTGGCGTCGATCAGCCCGCGGCGGGCGCTGGCATCGGGCACGACCTGCAGCACCGACAGGTCACGCAGGTAGCGCACGATCGCGCGCGCGAGCTGGACCTCGTCGACACCACGCTCGATCGCCGAGTCGACCGCGGCGAGCGCGGTGCCGGCGTCACCACCGGCCAGCGCGCGGACCAGCGTGCGGGTCAGCGCGCGATCCGCGACGCCGAGGACCTCGGCGACGTGGTGCTCGGTGATCGTCGCATCGCCGACGTACGAGATCAGCTGATCGCTCAACGACAGCGCGTCGCGCACGCTGCCGCCGGACTCGCGAACCAGCAGGCTGATCGCGCCGGGCTCGACCGCGAGCTGCTCGCTGGCGAAGATGCTCGCCAGGTGCTGCGCGAGCCGCGACGCCGGCACCAGCTTGAAGTCGTAGCGCTGGCAGCGCGACAGGATCGTGTGAGGCAGCTTGTGCGGCTCGGTCGTGGCCAGCACGAACGTGACGTGGGGCGGCGGCTCCTCGAGCGTCTTGAGCAGCGCGTTGAACGCCTCGGTCGTGAGCATGTGGACTTCGTCGATGACGTAGACCTTCTTGCGCAGGACCGCCGGCTGGTAGCGCACCGCCTCGGTGAGCTCGCGGATCGCGTCGATGCCACGGTTCGACGCGCCGTCCATCTCCTGGTAGTCGACCGCGCTGCCGTTGTTGATCGACGTGCACGCGGCGCACACCCCGCACGGCTCGGCGCTGTTGCCACGGCCCTCGGCCTGGCAGTTCAGCGCCTTGCCGACGATCCGCGCGAGCGTGGTCTTGCCGCAGCCGCGCGGCCCGCAGAACAGGAACGCGTGGTGGACCCGCCCGGTCGCGAACGCGTTCCCGACGGTGCGCGTGACGTGCTCCTGTCCGACGACCTCGGCGAACGTCGACGGGCGATACTTGCGGGCGAGGACCAGGTAAGACATGCGAGTGCGGTCGCACTATACCCGCTGCCTCCGACGCTACAACGCCAGCGTCTCGCAGATCTGCTTGGCCTGGATCAGCGTCTGATCGCGATCATCGCCGAGCCGGTTCGACTCGGCGTCCTTGTACAGCGAGCCGTAACAGATCAACCGCTTGCCGCCGTAGAGCACGACGTAGCGGAACGCCGGCGTGCCCTGCGCATCGCTACCTTCGAGGAACCACGCGGCGCCACGCTGACGGTCCTTGATCTCGCCGGTCAGCGCGCGGCTGTCCTGCAGGTACTTCTTGTACTGGTCGCGATCCACCGGCGCCTTGGCGTCGTCGTAGCCGTAGCGGAACGTGAACGTCTTCGTGCTCTGCGTGCCCTTGATCCGCACCACGTACCGAAAGGTCCCGGCCTCGTCCACGTCGCGGTCCCAGTTCGGGAGCAGCGACAGCTTGATCGCCGCGAGGTCCGCCGGGACCTTGATCGGGCCGTGTGACACCGGCGCACTGACCGGCGGCGCGAGCCGCGGCTCGGCGGCGGGAGCGCCGGCGTTCGCGACAATCTTGACGTCGGTCCTCGCGGCGCCCGCGTTCGTGTCGCGCGCCGCTCCCGGCTTCATCGCCGCGGCGGATTTTGTCGGATCGCCCGACGCGCTCGCCGACATGGCGCTGCCGGCCTTCATGTCGCCGGCCTTCATGTCGCCGGCCTTCGCGTCACCGGCCTTGGCGTCGCTCCCCCCGCCGCTCGCAGGTCCCGCGCCGGGAGCGCTGCCTGCGGCCGCGGGCTCCCCGGTCGGTTTGCCGCCGGCTCCGTCGGCCCGTGGCGCGCTGCCGGCGCCGAGCTCCCTGGCCAGGTCCGCGCTGAAGCTATTGCCCGAGCCGCTCGGCTTGCCGCTCCCCGCGCTGGTCGCCACCGCCCCGGCGACGGCATCGCCCCCTTCGGACCTACAAGAAGCCGAAAGGATCAGGGCACCTGCGAGCGCGGCTCTGCGCAACATCCCGATCTCTATAACACCCGAAAAGCCTGCGAGCGACGACTCATCACGAATCGTCGCTCACAGAGAAAAGGTGGCCCCAGGCACCCGCTATTTCCGCTACCGTTGCTTCCTTCCGGACCTGGCGGGGTTCACAGCTGTTGCGTCACCCGGGACCATAAAACTCGTCACGCAGTGGGTCGTCGGCGGAGGGAGAGGGATTCGAACCCTCGGTACCTTTCAGTACACACGATTTCCAATCGTGCACCTTCGGCCACTCGGTCATCCCTCCTCACGAGGGTCGGCAACTACTGGCGGACGGGGAGGGATTTGAACCCCCGGTGCTTTCGCACATCTGATTTCGAATCAGACACCATAGGCCACTCGGACACCCGTCCAGAAACGTTCGTCGTTCTCAGATTGCTTCCGCTCCCCTCGCCGAGCTCACCCAGCGTAGCTCGGACCGCGCCGCAGCTCGGCGAAGAACTGCTGCAGCACCGCCGCGCACTCGTCGGCGCGAACGCCGCTGGTGATCGCGATGCGATGGTTGAGCCGCGGGTCGGAGACGATCTGGTACAGCGTCGCCACCGCTCCCGCCTTGGGATTCGGACATCCATACACCAGCCGCGCCACCCGCGCGTTCACCAGTGCGCCGGCGCACATCGGACACGGCTCCTGGGTGACCACGAGCGTGCCTTCGACGCGCCATTGCCCCAGCGTCGCAGCCGCCGCGCGCAGCGCGACGATCTCGGCATGGGCCGTGGGATCGCGATCGACCTCACGGCGGTTGCAACCGCGACCCACGATCCGATCATCAATGATGATCACTGCGCCCACCGGGACGTCCCCCGAGGCCGCGGCCGCGCGCGCTTCTTCGAGCGCGAGGCCCATCCAGTGATCGTCGGTCATCGATGTCTCTTACCTGATACCCGAAGCGGATCCGAGAGGGGTCGAACCTCTAACCCCCGGTTCCGTAGACCGGTGCTCTATCCATTGAGCTACGGATCCTGATGCAACGAGATGTAACGAGCCGCAGCGCGGGTGGGCGCGCTGCAGTTACCGGCCGGAGTACGGCCGGACAGCGGAGAGAGAGGGATTCGAACCCTCGGTACAGGAAAACCCCATACGCCGGTTTAGCAAACCGGTGCCTTCAGCCACTCGGCCATCTCTCCTGATGGGCCCCCGACCGGGGGGCCCCAGTGGGCACGATGGTTGCCAAACATCCGACAACAACCGGGATGAACGCGATGTTCGCGCGTCCAGCCCGGAACCACTTGCGTGACACTATTCGGTTATCAAGCCAACCAGCGGAGGAGGAGGGATTCGAACCCCCGGAGCTTGCGCTCGGCGGTTTTCAAGACCGCTGCCTTCGACCACTCGGCCACTCCTCCAGGCGATCCCAGAGGCAGGGGCGCAGTATAGGGATAGCTTTTCGCTTGTAAAGCCTGATCTCCGAGAAACCAGCCTCGCTGCGGCGGCCTAGGCGATGCGCTCGAGCCCGCCCATGTAGGGCACCAGCACGGGCGGGATCCGGATGCTGCCATCGGCCTGCTGGTACTGCTCGAAGATCGCCACGATCGTGCGTCCGATCGCGACGCCGGAGCCGTTGAGCGTGTGGACGTGGCGCGGCTTGTCACCCGGTGACGGGCGGTACCGGATCTTGGCGCGCCGGGCCTGGAAGTCCTCGCAGTTCGAGCACGACGAGATCTCGCGGTAGGCGTCCTGACCCGGCAGCCAGACCTCGAGGTCGTAGGTCTTGGACGAGCTGAAGCCGAGGTCGCCGGTGCACAGCGCGACCACGCGGTAGTGCAACCCCAGCCCCTGCAGCACCCGCTCGGCCTCCGCGCGCAGCTCCTCGAGCTCGTCGTAGCTGGTCTGGGGCGTGGTGATCTTGACCAGCTCGACCTTGTCGAACTGGTGCTGGCGGATCAGTCCGCGGGTGTCGCGACCGGCGGCGCCGGCCTCGGCGCGGAAGCACGGCGCGTAGGCGCAGTACCGCCGCGGCAGCGTGTCGCCGTCGAGGATCATGTCCATGTGGAGGTTGGTCATCTGGACCTCGGCGGTCGGCGACAGGAACAGGTCGTTGTCGGCGACGTGGTCGGGTCCGACCGGGATGTCGAGCCGGAACATGTCGTCGGCGAGCTTGGGCAGCTGGCCCGTGCCGGCGAGCGCTGCACGGCGGACGATCGCCGGCGGCCACGCCTCCTCGTAGCCGTGCTCGACGTGGAGATCGAGCATGTAGTTGAGCAGCGCGCGGTTGAGCCGCGAGGCGCCGCGGCGCAGGACCGTGAACCGCGTGCCGGCGATCCGCACGCCGCCGTCGAAGTCGAGCACGCCGAGCGCGCGGCCGAGATCGTCGTGGGTCCGGGGCGCGAAGTCGAACACCGGCTTCTCGCCCCAGGTGTGCAGCACGGGGTTATCCGCCTCGCTGACGCCGACCGGCACGCTCCGGTGCGGCGCGTTCGGGATCATCAGCACCTCGCGCTCGCTCGCGGCCTCGAGCCGGGCCAGCTCGGCCTCGCCGTCCTTGATCTTGCCCGACAGCGCCTTCATCTCATCGCGCGCCGCCGCGAACTCGGGCGACTTCTTGTCGAGCTTGGCCATCCGCTCGTTCGCGGTGTTCCGGGTCTGGCGCAACGAGTCGAGCTCGCCCTGCAGCTTGCGCCGGCGCTCGTCGACAGTTCGCCAGGCGTCCACCCGGGCGGCGACATCGGGGGCGCCGCGGCGAAGGACATCGTCGATCCGGGCAGGGTCGAGCATGACGTGACTCCGTTCCTCGTTTTTGCAATGATCGAAGTAAGTTGGCGAAGCACCCTACCGCGGGCTTAACCACCCTGGCAAGCCGCGGGTCAGCCTGGACGTGGAGTCGCTCGCCGCCGGTCTACCTCTGCTCGATCGGCCTGCCCCCGTGACGGTGGCCGATCCCGATCACGAGCTGGCCGAGCGCTTCCGCGACGGCGACCGCGCGGCGTTCGATGTCCTGGTGCGCCGCCACCAGAAGGGCATGTGGCGGCTGATCCGGCGCTACGTGAAGAACGATGCCGACGCCGCCGATGTCACCCAGCTCGCGTTCGTGCGCGCGTTCCGCGGCCTCGCCGGGTTTCGCGGCACCGCCACGGTGCGCAGCTGGCTGTACCGGATCGCGATCAACTGCGCGCTGTCGTGGCTGCGCGATCACCGCCGCGAGCATCCGGCCGAGCTCGCCGACGACCTCCTGACCGAGGACAACCCGGCGCACGCCCAGCTCAGCGAGCGCGATGATCGCATCCGGCTGCGCGCGGCGATCGCCCAGCTGCCGCCCAAGCAGAAGCTCGTCCTCGAGCTCCGCGTGTTCGACGACCTGGCGTTCAAGGAGGTCGCCGACCTCGCGGACTGCAGCGAGAACACCGCCAAGGTCAACTTCCACTACGCCGTGAAGCGGCTGCGTGACATCCTCGGAGCCGATCATGAGCCGTGACCGCCGCGACGCCCGCGTTGCCGGTACGCCCGACGGGCACGCCGGGTCCGAAGGGCCCGATGCCCCTGATGCGCCCGATGGCCACGGCCCCGAGTTGCTGACGGCGTACGTCGACGGCATCACGGAGCTGCCGCCCGACGAGCGCCGCGCGGTCGAGGCCTGGCTCGCGCGCGACCCCAACGCGCGCGACGAGGCCGACGCCGTGAAGACGGTGCTCGGCCGGGTGCGCGCGCTGCCGCCCGGCGACGGCGACGAGCCCGACTGGGCCGCGATGGAGCGCTCGATCCGCCAGGCGGTCGACGCCGAGCGGACTCGGCCGTGGTGGCGAAGCTGGCGGTGGCTGGTGCCCGCGATGACGTGCGCGACCGCCGCCGGCGTGCTGCTCGTGATCTGGCCGCGCCCCGCGCCGATCGCGGTGCCGCGCCGGCCGATTATCGAGCGCCCGGTCGCGGAGCCGCCCGCCGGCGACCACGTCGTCGCGCTGTGGCTCGACGGCGCCGAGGTCGACGTCGACGTCGATGTCGATGCCGAGAGCGACCTCGCCCTCGGCGCGCCGGATCTGCTCGGCGAAGCCGGTGCGGCCGGTGCGGCCGGTGCGGCCGACGATGCCGGCACCCCCGACGAGGTCGGACTGTTGCCGGCGACTGACCTGGTCTGGCTCGATCAGCTCGACGCCGCCGCGCTCGATCGCGCCGAGCGCTGGCTGGCCGGTGCGGCCGGGAATCCGAGCAGTGCCGGCGGCGCGGCCGGCTCCCACGCCCCACAGGGACCCCACAGGAAGAAGACCTGATGCGCAGCGCAGCCTGGATCGCCGTCCTCGTCGGGCTCCTCGGATCCGCTGCTCCCGCGGCGGCGCAGCCGCGACGGGCCCCGGGCGGCGCGGTGACCGCGCCGGGCGGCAACGCCGAGCGCCGCGAGCAGATCAAGAAGAAGATCCGCGCGCTCCGCGCCTACACGCTGACCGAGGAGCTCGCGCTCGACGAGCACACCGCCGGGCGGCTGTTCCCGGTGCTGGCGCGCTACGACGACGAGACCGACCGGCTGCTCGAGAAGCGCGTCGAGGTCCAGCGCCGGTTGCGGCGCGCCGATGCGCTCCGCGATCCGCGTGCGATCGAGCGGCTGATCGACGAGGCGGTCGCCAACCAGCGCGGGTTCTGGGAGCTCGAGGACAGGCGGCTCGCCGAGCTGCGAAAGATCCTGACCCCGGTGCAGACCGCGAAGCTCCTGGTCGTGCTGCCCGCGCTCGAGCGCCGGATCCAGAACCAGCTCCGCAAGGCGATCAGCCACCGCCCCGGCGCCGTCCCCGGCACGGAAGCCGACGATGCCGACGACGATCTGCAGCCCGACGATCTGCCGCAGCGCCGCCCGCCACGGTTCCGGCGTGAGGTACCCCTTGCTCCCCGAGGTGCCCCGTCGAACGCACCCGGCAGCACGCCGGCATGCGATCCGAGCACCGGGCCCTGTCGCTAGGCGTCGGGCACGCCGGCGTATGAGCTATGATCGTCGAGCATGATCGAGGCCTCTTGCTCGGCCTGCGGAACGCTCAACCGCGTGTCCGAAGCCAACGTGCCCGTCGGTGCGAAGTTCATCACGTGCGCGGATTGCAAATCGCGGATCGCGATCCCCGGGGTCGCAGCAGCACCGCCACCGCCACCGAAGCTGCCCCCGGCGAACCCGGCGGCGGCGAGGTCCGGTGGCGCCGGCGATCTGAGTGACCTGCCGGCGCCCAAGCGCACGAGCGCCCTCGGGCCGCCGCCCAGGCCCAGGCCCGCGCCACCGAAGGCCGAGCCGTCGAGACCCGCGCCGCGCGGTGGGCTCGCGGCCGCGCTCGATCCCGAGCTGCCGGCGCCCAAGGCCACCCGCTCGGCCGGACCGCCGTCCGCGCCCACGCTCGAGCTCGACGATCCACCGGCCACCGCGGCGTTCGATGGAGGGGTCGATCTGCCCGCCCCCAAGCGCGCCGTGCCGCGTGCGCCGGCGCCCGAAGGCCCGCGCGACGTCATCATCGATCTGCCGGCGCCCAAGATCGACCGCAGCGTGGCCGATCTGCCCGCCCCCAAGCTCAATCCTCGACGCGCGCCCGCCGCGATGCCGCCGCTCAAGGAGCCGCCTCGCCCACCCGTGAGCGCCGATCTCCCGGAACCCCGGGAGCCGCGGCCGCCCGCGAGCGCCGATCTCCCGATGCCCCGCGGCCCGACGAGCGCCGATCTCCCGATGCCCCGCGGCCCGACGATCGCCGATCTGCCGGCGCCGCGCGCGCAGGACGCGCAGGCCCGATCCGATCTCCTGGCGCCCAAGGGCTTCTTCGACGATCCGGCCGAGCCCGCGCCACAACCGGCCGACCTCCCCGCCCCCAAGGGCTTCTTCGACGACCTCCCGCAACCTGCGCTCCGCAAGCCGGCCGACCTCCCCGCCCCCAAGGGCTTCTTCGACGACGTCGCGCAGCCCAGGCCCGTCGCGCCCGCCGCCGGCACCACCGACCTCCCCGCCCCCAAGGGCTTCTTCGACGACCTGCCGCAGGTCAAGGCCCACCCCGCGGGCGATGTCCCCGAAGTCCCCGCGCCCATGGGGTACTTCGAGGACATCCCCGGCCTGCCCAGCGCCAGCAAGCCCGAGGTCCCTGCACCCAAGGGGTACTTCGAGAACATCCCCGGCCTGCCCAGCACCAGCAAGCCCGAGGTCCCCGCGCCCAAGGGCTTCTTCGACGACATCCCGGGCCTGCCGCACGTCGCCAAGCCCGAGGCCCCTGCGCCCAAGGGTCACTTCGACAACATTCCCGGCAGGCCGGTCAAGAAGTCCGATGACGTCGCGCCCAAGGGCTTCTTCGACGACCTGCCGCAGCGCGCGCGAACCGCGCCGCCGGCACGCGCCGACGGCGCCGATCCTGGCCTCGAACTCGACGCCGGCCCCGAGCTCGATCTCGCGCCGCCGCGCGCGGCGAGCTCGTTCGACGACGTCGATCTGTCGCGGCCGTCGGCGCCGCCGGTGCGCTTCGATCCGGTGTCCCGGCCCGCACCGACCCGACCTGCTCTCACCGGGCCGCGCGGCGGCGACGCCGGGCCGGTGCTCGAGCTCGAGGACGCACCCGCGCTGGCCGCGCCCCGGGCCGCCCCGCAGCGGCCCGCGAACGCCCGGTCGGCGACCGAGGCGCGCACGACGCCCGAGATCCGAGCGCGGCGCCGCCGGCTCCTGATCCTGGCCGGGCTCGCCGTGATCTTGCTCGGCGGGGCCGGGTTCGTGCTGTACCGGCGCCACGTCGCCGCCCGCGAGCGCGAGGCCGCGATCAGCGAGCAGCTGGTGCTCGCGCGCAAGGCCTACGCGGCGAGCGAGCCGAAGCACTGGCAGCGCGCCGCCGCCGCCGCCCGCCGCGTCGTCGACCTCGACGATGCCAACGCCGAGGCGCTCGGGATCGGCGCCGAGGCGCTGCTCGCGAGCGCGCTCGACGACGGCACCAACTCCGGGCCGAAGATCGCACAGGCCCACGCGATGCTCGACACCGCGAACAGCCACGGGATCACGCGCCCCGAGCTGGCCCGCGCCCGCGCCCTGGCGGCGCTGGCCGCCCGGCAACCCGACGCCGCGATCACCGCGCTCACCGCACTCCGCCCGCCGGCGGACGCCGCGCACCCGGATCCAGCGCTCGCGCTCTACCTCGGCTGGGCGCTCGCGGCCAAGGGCGACGCTGCGGCCGCGGTGACCGCGTTCGACCGCGCCGCGGGGATCGATGCGGTCAAGGTCTCGGCGCTCTACGGCCGCGGGGGTGCGAAGCTCGCGCTCGGCGATCTCGACGGCGCGCGCGCCGACTTCACCGCGGTGCTCGAGCTCGCCAGCGACCACATCGGCGCGCAGGTCGGGCTCGCCGCCGCCCAGCCCTCGTCGGCGGCCCGGCGGCGCGAGGCCGATCTGCTCGCGATCCTCGCGCGCAAGGACATCGCGGCGGCCGACCCGCGCGCGGTCGCGCTGGCATGGACGCTCGCCGGCGACTCCGCGATGCGGGCCGGGCGCTACGACGTCGCGCGCGAGCGGTTCCGCAAGGCGCTGGACAAGCACCCGCAGGACCTCGCCGCGACCGCGGGCCTCGCCGAGACCGAGCTACGCGACGGCAAGATCGCCGCCGCCGCCGAGCTGACCGCCCGCGCGCTCGGCGCGGCCAAGGACGACGTCGCCGCCCAGCTCGTGCAGAGCGAGATCGAGATCAAGCAGCGCCGGCTGACGCTCGCGACCCAGCGGCTCACCGCGCTCGCCAACCGCGCGACGCCGCTGTCACCGCTCGAGACCGCCCGGCTGCAGCTGGTCACCGGCAAGCTGCGCGAGGCCGAAGGCAAGGACGATGCCGCGGTCGATGCCTACGTCGCGGGCGCCGCGGCCGCGCGCGAGCTCGATCTCGAGCCGCTGCTCGCCGCCGTCGGCAAGCTCGCGGCGATGACCACGGCGGCGGTCGCGGAGCGCGATGCCCCCCGCGCCACCGCGCTGCGCGCTCGCGCCGACGAGCTGCTCGGCGGCTTCACCGAGCAAGCCCGGCGCGATCCACAGCTCGCGCTGACTCTCGGTATCGGCTACCTCCAGTCCGGCAACCCGGACAAGGCCGAGCCGTGGCTGCGCCGCGCCGCCCAGGCCCGGCCCGACGATGCCGAGGCCCGGTTCCAGCTCGGGCGCGCGCTGCTCCGATCGGGAAAGCCCCAGGACGCGCTCGAGGTCCTCGACGCCGCGCTCCGCCTCGACGCCGCACGCGCCGACATCGCCGCGGACCTCGCGCACACCTACGAGCTGCTCGGCCGCGACGGCGATGCCGGCGCGCTGTACACCCGGCTCCTGGCCGGCGCCGAGCCGAGCCTCGAGATCCGCGCCCGCGGCGGCCGGTTCTTTGCCCGGATCGGCGCGCGCGACAAGGCCGCCGAGCAGGGCAAGAAGATCCTCGCCGTGGATCCGCGCCATCCGGCCGGGCTCTACCTCAAGGGCGAGGGCCTGCTCGCCGCGGACAAGCCGCTCGAGGCCAAGCAGCAGTTCCAGCGCGCGATCGAGGCCGATCGGGATCCGCAGTACCTCGATGCGCTCGGCCGCGCCGCCGAGGCGCTGGCCCAGGGCGGCGACCGCGAGGCCCAGGAGCTCGCGCTCCGGTCCTACCAGTCCGCCGCCGAGGCCGCGCCCGGCATGCTGAACCCGCTCGTCGGACAGGGCCGGCTCTACGTCGCCCGCCACGAGGCGGCCAAGGCGGTCCTGCCGCTGCTCGCCGCCTCGCGGCTCGATGGCAAGAACGCCGACGTCATGTTCCTGATCGGAGCGGCCTACCAGGAGATCCAGCAGCCGGCGATGGCGCGACAGTGGCTCGAGGATGCGGCGCGGCTCGCGCCCAGCGCCGAGGCGTACTGGCGGATCGCGCAGATCGACCGCGACGCCAACCGCGGCCCCCAGGCGGTCGCCGCGCTGTCGAGCGCGACCCGGCTCGCCAGCGAGACCGAGAAGCGCACCGGCAAGCCCGTGGCGTGGCTGACCGACGCGCTCTACCTCGAGGGCCGGGTCAGCCTCGACCTCCACAACGAGGCCGCCGCGCGCGAGGCCTGGGTCCGGTACGTCGCGCGCAACCCGCCGGCGTCGGTCCAGCTCGGCGAGGTCAAGCAGCTGCTCGCGACCCAGCTGCGGCGCTGAGCGCCCACGGAAACCGTCGCCGTGGCTCCCTCCGGGGGGCGCGGCAACGTATGGTCGCCACGTGCTGCAAGCGCTTCGAACCCGGCTCGACCGCGCGCGGCTGTTCACCCGCGCCCTGCGCCAGGCGCACGCGGTGGAGCTGGTGCGTCCCGCCCAGATCATCGAGTTCCTGCGCGGCGCTGTCCGGGTGCCGCTCGGGCCGCACCTCGCGATGATGTACCACGCGGCCGCGCACCCCGACCGCGAGGCGCTCGTCGAGTACGCCGCCGACGGGGTCCGCCGGATGACGTGGGGCGAGCTCGACGCGACGATCAACCGGCTCGCCAACGCGCTGTTTGCGCGCGGCGTGGCCGGCGGCAGCCGGGTCGCGGTCATGCTGCCCAACGGCGCCGAGTACCTGATCGCGCAGCACGCGCTGGCCCGGCTCGGGGCGACCGCGGTCCAGATCGGCTACCGGCTCAAGGCCGGCGAGATCGCGCACATCCTCGGCAACGCGGAGCCCCGGGCGACGCTGGTCCACGCCGAGTACCTCGCCGCCATGACCGAGGCGCGCGCCCAGGTCGGCGGCGCCGGGCCGATGCTCGTCGTCGGAGAGCCGGGCAGCGCGCCGCGCAGTGACGCGCTGATCGCCGAGTGGGACCGCGCCCTCGCCGCCGCGGATCCTCACCTGCCGCCGGCGGCGCGCGGCGGCGACGGCGGCGGCGTGATCGTCTACACCTCGGGTACGACCGGCAAGTCCAAGGGCGCGCACCGCAGCTACCGGACCACCGGCCTCGAGTCGGTCGCCGATCTCGTGCTCCAGGTCGGGGTGCGCGCCGACGACCGCCACCTGGTGGTCTGCCCGCTCTACCACAGCGCCGCCCCGGCGTTCGTCGCGATCCTGATGTCGCTCGGCGCGTCGATCGTGCTGATGAACCACTTCGAGCCCGAGGCCGCGCTCGACATCATCGCGCGCGAGCGCGTGACCTGCTCGCTGATGGTCCCGACGATGCTCGTCCGGATCGGCAACCTGCCGGACAACGCCTTGGCGCGCCACGATACGTCGTCGCTGCGCTGGATCATGAGCGGGGCGGCGCCGCTCCCGACCGATGCCGCCCGCCGGTTCATGGCGCGGTTCGGTCCGATCCTGTGGAACTTCTACGGCGCGACCGAGACCGGGCTGGTCACGCTGGCGGGCCCCGGCGACCACCTGCCCCGCCCCGGCACGATCGGCCGTGCCCTCGCCGGCAACGAGATCCGGCTACTCGACGAGGCTGGCCGCGAGGTTCCCCCGGGGGAGATCGGCGAGCTCTACGCCCGCAACTCGATGCTGATCACCGGCTATCACCGGAACACCGAAGCTACCCAGGCCTCGCAGCGCGACGGCTTCTTCTCCGTCGGTGACCTCGCCCGGCGCGACGCCGACGGCTACTACTACCTCGAGTCGCGCAAGCACGACATGGTGATCTCCGGCGGCGTCAACATCTACCCGCGCGAGATCGAGGATCACCTCCTCACCCACCCCGCGATCCTCGACGCCGCGGTGATCGGCGTGCCCGATCCCGAGTGGGGCGAAACGCTGCGCGCATTCGTGGTGCTCCGCGACGGCTGCGCGCTGACCGAGCAGGCGGTCATCGACCACTGCCGCGCCGGCCTCGCCGACTTCAAGCGGCCGCGCAAGGTCAGCTTCGTCCGCGAGCTGCCGCGCAACCCGACCGGCAAGATCCTGAAGCGCGAGCTGCGCGACCTCACCTGATCGGGAACATCCCGACGCCCGGGTGCGAATGCCGTCCCCGAGGTAAGGTCGCCAGCGTGTCGCATCCGATCGTCCTCGGGACCGCCGGTCACATCGATCACGGCAAGACCTCGCTGGTCCGTGCCCTGACCGGGATCGACACCGACCGGCTGCCGGTCGAGAAGGCCCGCGGCATCACGACCGAGCTCGGCTTCGCCCGGCTCGATCTCGGCGACCGCCGGATCGCCGTGGTCGATGTCCCCGGGCACGAGCGGTTCGTCAAGTCGATGGTCGCCGGGGCGACCGGCCTGGACCTCGTGTGCCTGGTGATCGCGGCCGACGAGGGCGTGATGCCGCAGACCCGCGAGCACCTCGACATCTGCGACCTGCTCGGCGTGCGCCGCGGCCTGGTCGCGCTCACCAAGCGCGACCTCGTCGACGACGAGTGGCTGGCGATGGTCACCGCCGACATCTCGGGCGAGCTCGCCGGCACGTTCCTGGCCAGCGCCCCGATCGTCGCCTGCTCGACCCGGACCGCGGCCGGGCTCGACGAGCTGCGCGCCGCGATCGCCGCGGCGGTCGACGGCATCCCGCCGCGCGAGCGCACCGGGGTGTTCCGCCTGCCGATCGATCGCGTGTTCACGGTCAAGGGCTTCGGCACGATCGTGACCGGGACGGTGCTCGGCGGCGCGGTGACACTCGGCGACGAGCTCACGGTGCTGCCCGGCGGCCTGGCCGCCCGCGTCCGGGGCATCGAGGTCCACGGTGCCCCGGTCGAGCGCGCCGTCGCCGGGCATCGCGCGGCCCTCAACCTGGGCGGCGTCGCGGTCGACGATCTCGCCCGGGGCGATCTGCTCGCGCACCCCGGCCGGGTCGCGACCTCGCACATCCTCGACGTCGAGCTGCGCTACCTCGCGACCGCGCCGGACCCGCTGGCGCGGCGCACCAAGGTCCTCGTGCACCACGCCACCACCCAGGTCATCGCGACCCTGGTGCTGGTCGATCGCGACGAGCTCCCGCCCGGCGACACCGCGGTCGCGCAGCTCCGGATCGCCGCGACCACCCCGCTCGCGGCCCTGCCCGGTGACCGCTTCATCGTGCGCGGCTTCGTCGCGAGCGCGAGCCACGGCACGACGATCGGCGGCGGCCGCGTCGTCCGGGTGCTCGCGCCGCGCGCGCGCAAGGGCTCGCAGCACGGCGACACCGTGGCCCGGCTCGCGGCCGCGCGCCATGACCAGCGGATCGCGCTCGACGTCCAGGCCGCCGCGTTCGCCGGGCTGGGCATCGCCGATCTGGTGCGCCGGCTCGGCACGCCCGCCGAGGCCCTCGCCCCGGCGCTCCAGACGCTGGTCGCCGGCGGCGAGCTGCTGGTGATCGGGGCCGGCGACCACGCGCATTACCTCCACGCCGCCGCGGTCGCCGAGATCGAGGCCCGCATCGTCCGCGCGGTCGCCGAGGCGCCCGATGGCGTGCTGCGGGAGGAGCTGCGCACCCAGCTGCCGGCGGCGCTCCCCGCCCGCGCCTACGACGCGATCCTCGCCGGCCTCGAGCGCAAGGCGCAGATCGCCTCGGAGGCCGACCGGGTGCGCAAGGCGAGCGCGCCCAGCCGCGGTCCCGCGCTGTCGCCGGCCGAGACCAAGCTGCTCGATCAATTCCGTGCGTGGGGACTCGAGCCGCCGCGGCCCAAGGACATCCCCACCGCGGTGGGCCTACCCGAGGCCCAGGCCAAGGCGATCCTCGATCGCCTGATCGCCGGCAAGCACCTGATCCGGATCAAGCCCGACCTCTACGTCCACGCCGAGGTGGTCACCGAGCTGCGCGGCCGGCTGCTCGCGTTCCTCGACGCCCACAAGACGATCGACGCCCAGCAGTGGAAGGAGCTGACCGGCGCGAGCCGCAAGTACACCATCCCGCTCGCCGAGTACTTCGATGGCGAGAAGCTCACGCTCCGGGTCGGCGACCTGCGCCGCAAGCGCTGAGTTGCAGGCCATCGATCCTCAGAAGAATACGGACGACGACACGCCGACGAACGGTAGGGTGCGGATCCCGCCCTCGATGTTGATCGTCATCTTGTCGGTCGGCTTGATCTGGAGGCCGAGGATCGCGTTGACCACCGGGAACACCGGCGGCAGATCGTAGCGGACCTGGGTCTCGGTGCCCTCGCTGTACCGTCCCGTGCCGCCGTAGCGATCCGGCACGCAGCCCGGCTCGGGCACCGAGTTGGTCGCCCCCATGCAGATGATGTTGTTGTGATCGATCTCGCCGGCCAGGATCCCCAGGCCGATGCCGCCGCCGTAGCGCACCGCGAACGTCTTGTTGATCTCGGCGTGGTTCAGGAACGTGAACTCGATCGTGAACCAGCCGAACTGGTGGCGAGATGCGTCGGGCCCGAGCACGTAGTCAGCCTCATCGCCGGCCGCGACATCGTCGCCCTTGTTGATCCACACGCCCTGGCCGACGTTGATCCGCTCGTACTCGAAGCCGAGCTGGAGCTCGGTCGTGCCGCGCCGGCGCGTCAGGTCGACGCCGAGCCCGTAGTTGTGCGCGCCCCCCGCGGCACGGGTCACGAACAGCTCGAGCACCGACTTGGGCACCCAGACGCTGCGCAGCCGCACCCCGACGCCGAACTGGACCTCGTCCTTGTCGGCGACGCCGAGCGCCTGACAGCGTGCGTCGCTCGGCGCCCGGGCGCAGTCGGGCTCGTCCGGCGTGCTCGGCGGCGGCCGCTTCGCCTCGTCGTCGAGCGCGGGGCCAGCCACGGCCGGGCGGGCCGCAAGAACCGGCAAAACTAGCAAGACGAGGCAAACGGCAGACACAGCTAACCGCATCATGGATCCCCCAGCTGAGGGACCATTATATACTCGGTTGGCCGGCGTATACTCGTGCAGGCCAGGTCCGATGCTACGCGAGCTCTTCTCGGTGTCGATCGTGCTCCTTGCGCTCGCCGGCTGCGGCGGTGGCGGCGGGATCGGTGACTCGTGTGGTGGCAACAACGACTGCGACAGCAAGCTGCAATGCCTGGCCGGCACGTGCGCGGCGCGCTGCGACCACGCCCAGGAATGTGGCGATGGCTACAGCTGCGCCGAGGACAGGACCTGTGTGCTGGCGCACGGTCACTCCGGCGACATCTGCAAGAGCGAGGTCGACTGCGAAGCGGGCCTGACGTGCCGGATCAACGGCGCCGAGGTCAACAGCGACCACCGGCTGATCGCCAGCTGTGCGGCGGAGACCGCGGCGCGCGGCGCGGGCGATCAGTGCGAGGTCGACACCGACTGTCGTCGCGGGGCCTGCGAGCTCGGTCACTGCACCGATCTGTGTCAGGTCGATCGCGACTGCCCCGACGGGTCGACCTGCGTGACGATCCCTCGCGTCGCGGTCTACGGCGCGCTGTTCCCGGGCTGCCTGCCGACCCACGGCACGCTGACCTGGACGATCCCGGTCAGCAGCCCGACCGCGGACGTCCTGCTCCCGATCCCGGTGGGCGCGGAGTCCGCCGAGCTCGTGATGAGCGTCGACGATCCGAGCCAGCAGGTGGGCGCCAAGACCGTGCTCGATCCGTGCGGGTGCACGCGCTACCAGGCGCCGTGCCCGTTCGGAGAGCCCGCGGACAACGAGCCGTGCTCCGATCTGGTCGCCGCCGAGCAGTACTTCCGCCCGCCCGGCGACGACGACATCGGCAGCAGCGACGGTGGCGCCGACGGCAGCGGCAGCAACGCCAACACGATCTGCGGTCCCAACAGCTGCAAGAAGCCCGCGAACGGCACCTTCGGGAACCGTGTCCGCCACCTGCCCGCGTTGGGGCGCTCGGTGCTGCTGATGCCGTCGATTCCCAGCCCGGGCGAGCTCAAGGCGCCTGGGGCCTACCAGGTCGAGGTGTCGTCGTTCTGGTCGACCGGCGCGCCCGGATCGGCGGTGCCGCACGTCACCGCGGTCGTCCGGCTCGGCACCGGCAACATGCTCGACCTGCACTTCTTCTTCCTCGACCTCTCCGACCACCCCTGCACGACGATGACCGGCGAGATCTCGCTCAGCGCCGCAACCGCGCCGACCGCGCCGTACTTCCAGGACACGTTCCTGGGTGAGCTGACCGAGGTGTTCCGGCGCGTCGGCATCGCGCTGCCAACGCCGACCTACGAGGACATCACCAACCAGCCCAGCCTCGATGCGCTCGACCTCGGCGATGTCGGCTCCCTGCTCTCGCTGGGCAAGTACGCCGATGGCATCAACGTGTTCTTCGTCCGATCGCTGTCGCCGCTCGGGCTCGAGGCGTTCTCGCCCAGCCCCGGACCCGCCGGCCTGGCCCGGACGCCGGAGTCGGGGATCGTGATCGCGCTCGACACGCTGTGCTACCGCCACTGGGACGACATCGCGCGGCTCACCGCGCACCAGATCGCGCGCTACATGGGCCTGTACCACAACGTGGAGCCCCGCGACCCGCGGCAACCGCCGGATGCTCCGCTCTGGCAGGATCCGATCGGCGACAGCGACACGTCTCCCGACAACCTGATGTACTTCTCGGAGCACCCCGGGATCCAGCTCTCGGGCGGTCAGCGCGAGGCGCTGGCCAAGAGCGCGGTGCTGCGATGACCGCCCGCCTGCTCGTGTTCGCGGCGCTGCTGTGCGCGCTGCCCGCGCGCGGCAGCGACACGCCCCTGGATCCGGCGGTGCGCGAGGCGCTCACGCCGATCGACGCACCGCCCTCCAAGGTGCTGGTCGACTACGCGTTCCGCGGCAGCTCCGGGGTCGATCGCCTGATCTCGCTCGCGAGCGACTCGTCGATCGATGCGGCGGTCCAGATCCGCGCGATCCGCATGCTGCCGCTGTATTGCCCGCAGCCCGACGTCGGCTGTGCCAGGACCACCGTGCACGACGCGCTGGTCGAGCTCGTCCAAGGCTACCTCACCGCGCTGCGGCAGACCCCGGCGATCACGCTCTCGGCCCCGGACCTGCTGCGGCTGCGCGCCGCGGTCGAGGCGCTCGGCGCGACGCATTCGGCGATGTCGTCCGACGTCGACGTGCTGACACAGGACCCCCGGGCGCTGCTCCGCCACCCCAGCCGCGATGTCCGGGTCACCGTGGTGCGCGCGCTTCGCAGCCTGCGCAGCTGCGCGGCGATCGAGCCGCTGCGGATGCTGATGACCAGCGAGACCAACACCCGGGTCCAGCCGGCGATCCGCAGCGCGCTGCAGAACCTGGAGTCTCCCGGCTCGTGCTCGTGACGCCGGGCGCGTGCATCCAGCGTGTTCCAGCTCACAACCGAACGAAATCGCCTGGTTGCTGACAGAACGGCCGCGATCGTACACTCGGGTCACTTTCGTAGCCGACGGGTGTCCACCCCCGGTCCACCCCGGCGGTCACGCGAAGTCCTGCATGACCACGTACGATCCGCGCTCCGGCGACGTCCCCAGCCCCACCTCTCCCGGGGATGACGGCGGGCGTGAGCCGACCCAGTCGCTGAGCCTCGTGCCCGACGATGGGCAGGACTCGCCGGCAGAGCTCGCGGTCGGCACCCACAACCGCCCGGTCACGCGGATCGAGTCGCCTGCCGCGCGCGGCCGGACCGCGCCGCCGGGTTCGCGGATCGCGCCGCACGCCCGCCGTCCCGAGGATCCGGACGACTACCTCGGCGCCGTGCTCGGCAGCTACCGCGTGGTCGAGCTGCTCGGCAAGGGCGGCATGGGTTACGTGTTCCGCGCCGAGCACGTCAAGCTCGGCCGCGAGGTCGCGCTCAAGCTCCTGCGCAGCGACTACGCGAGCCGCCGCGACGCGGTCGCGCGGTTCTTCCAGGAGGCCCGCACCGTCAATCGCGTCCGCCACCGCAACATCGTCGACGTCACCGACTTCGTCGAGCTCGACGACGGTACGACCTACATCGTCATGGAGCTGCTGTCGGGGACGAGCCTGGGCGCGTGGGGCGCGAGCGGCGTCGATCTGCCGCGCGCGCTGGCCGTGCTGGTCCAGATCTGCGATGGCCTGGCCGCCGCGCACCAGGTCGGCGTGGTCCACCGAGACCTCAAGCCCGACAACGTGATCGTCGTGCCGACCTCCGACGGCGCCGAGCTGGTCAAGCTGCTCGATTTCGGGGTTGCCAAGCTGCTCAATCGCGACGACGAGGACGTCGGGTTCCAGACCGCCGCGGGCTCGGTGATCGGCACGCCGGCGTACATGTCCCCCGAGCAGGCCGGCGGCATGGTGGTCGACGCGCGCAGCGACATCTACTCGCTCGGCGCGATCATGTACGAGCTGTTCACGGGCCAGCCGATGTTCCGCGGCCGCTCGTTCGGCGAGTACGTGCGCAAGCACCTGACCGAGACGCCGGAGCCGCCGCGTCAGACCCCCGGCGGCGCCGCGATCGATCCGCGGCTCGAGGCGCTGATCCTCCGCTGCCTCGACAAGGATCCCGATCAGCGGTTCGCGCTGATCTCCGAGCTCCGCGAAGCCTTGCTCCACCTGCTCGGCGGCACGGGCAGCTTCCCGGAGCGCCTCGACTCCGGGCTTCGCTCGCAGATCGGCCCGGGCGTGGCAGGAGCGCCGCCGCCGCAACCGCAACCGCTCGGCGCGATCAGCTACCCGCCGCAAGCGCGCCCGGCAGCCGCGCCGTGGTGGCCGTGGCTCGCCGCCGGCACCGCGGCGAGCGCCGTGGGGATCGCCGCCGCGATCTGGTACGCGGGCGGTGCCGACGCCCCCGCACCGCCGCCACGGCCACCCTCCCGCGCCGCGGCGGCCGCCGCCGCGCCCACCGCACCGGCTGCGGTCCCCGCGCCTCCGACCACCGAGCCGATCGCCACCCCGCCGGCGCGGCCGCAGCTGCTCGAGGTCCGGTTCGATGCGCAGCCCGGCGGCAGCGTGTTCGCCGAGGGCCGGCCGGCCGAGCTGTGCCACACGCCGTGCGCCTTCGACATCGACCCGTCCGACGGTGGCCCCGCCGATCATCGCGTGTTCGTCGTCCGGCGGCCCGGATATGTCGACAGCCCGATCACGGTCGACCTCACCGGCGACCAGCGCGAGTTCCAGGTCGTGCTCCAGCGCAGCGTGACCGGCAAGGCCGACGCCGCGGACCGCCGGCCCGGCAAGCGGCCCGGCAAGCCGCCGAAGAAGGACCGCGCCACGCGTGCGTCCGGCAACGCCGGCGACGCCGACCTCGAGCGCCCCGGCAAGCCCGCCGAGGCCGCGCCACCTGCGGCGCGCCCGGCGCCCGCGATCGCGCCCATCGATCCCGCCGACACCCTCGACCCGTTCCGCAAGAAATGACCTCGCCCCGCCTCCTGCTCGCGCTGTTGGTCCTGGCCCTTGCCGCACGCGTCGCCGCGGCCGATGACGCCGCCACGCGGGGCGCCCGACGCCACTTCGAGCGCGGCGAGAAGCTCTACGCGCTCACCCGGTTCAGCGAGGCGCTCGCCGAGTACCAGCAGGCGTTCGACGCCAAGCCGATCCCGGACTTCCTGTTCAACATCGGCCAGTGCTACCGCAACCTCGGCGACTACGACGCGGCGATCTTCAGCTACCGGAAGTACCTGACCGCGGCTCCCGAGGCAC